>JAFXEC010000009.1 GCA_017521005.1 Clostridia bacterium
CGACCTTGAAGCATTAGCATCAATGATGGCTACAGAATATACAGACGGTTTAGCTATAGAAAGCTTAAAGAATATATTTGCATATTTACCACGTGCCTATGGTAACGGTTCTAACGATCCAGAAGCAAGAGAAAAAATGGCTAATGCAGCTACTATGGCTGGTATGGCATTTGCAAATGCATTCCTTGGAGTATGTCATTCAATGGCACATAAATTAGGATCATTCCACCACTTACCACATGGTGTGGCAAATGCTTTAATGATAGAACACGTATTAAGATTTAATAGTGTAGATGCACCACCTAAGATGGGAACTTTTCCACAGTATGATCATCCAAAGACTTTAGAAAAATATGCTAAAGTTTCAGATGCATTAGGATTAGGTGGAAATACAAATGAAGAAAAATTAGAAAACTTAATAAAAGCTGTAAACGACTTAAAAGAAAAAGTTGGTATAAAGAAAACAATAAAAGATTATGGCATAGATGAAAAAGACTTCCTAGATAGACTTGATGAAATGACAGAACAAGCTTTTGATGATCAATGTACTGGCGCAAATCCAAGATATCCATTAATGAGCGAAATAAAAGAAATGTACTTAAACGCATATTATGGAGGTAAAGAATAATGGCAGTAAAAATTGTTAGAACATTAGCGGAAAGAAAAAATAAAACAATATATAGCGACGGAGATAGAGTAATAAAATTATTCGAAAAGAAGCATCCTAAATCTAATATATTAAATGAAGCATTAAATCAAGCAAGAGTAGAAGAAGCTACAGACTTAAATATTCCAAAACTATTGGAAGTTACAAAGATAAAAGAAGGTTGGGCACTAGTATCTGAATATGTTTCAGGTACTACGCTAGCTGAACTTATGGATAAACATCCAGAAAAAATAGATAATTATCTAGATATATTTGTAAATCTTCAATTAAGTGTATTATCTAAAAGAGTTCCTTTACTTAGTAGAATGAAGGACAAGTTTAGCAAAAAATTAAAAGATACTAATCTTATAGATGATGCAACTAAATATGAGCTAGAACAAAGGTTAGAAGGAATGAAAAACCACGCTAAACTTTGCCATGGAGATTTCAATCCAAGTAATATAATAATCACAGAAAAAGGTGATGCATATGTACTAGATTGGTCACATGCAACACAAGGTAACGCATCTGGTGATGCTGCAAGAACATTCCTTTTATTCTCAATACAAGGTAAAGAGGAACTAGCAGACAAGTATTTAGATTTATTCTCAGAAAAAAGTGGAATAGAAAAAACACATATTAGAAGATGGATTCCAATAGTTGCAGCAACTCAGCTTACTAAAGGGATAGAAGAAGAACAAGAATTTCTAAGACGTTGGATAAATGTAGTAGATTTCCAATAATAAAGTAGTAATAAATTCGGATAATTGTACTTAGGTACGTTATTATATATTTTTGATGTAAATAAGGAGGAATAAAATATGTCAGAAAGATTTGTTTTAAATGAAACTTCACATTTTGGTAGAGGTTCAAGAGAAGTATTAGCAAGTGAAATAATGAGTAGAGGATACAAAAAAGTATTATTTGTAACAGACAAAACTCTTTTAGATTGTGGGGTTGCAGGTAAAGTTAGTGCTGTTTTAGATGCAGCAGGTATCCCTTATGATACTTATGCGGATATTAAACCAAACCCAACTGTTAAAAATGTACAAGATGGTGTGGCAGCATGCAAAGCAGCAGGTGCAGATGTAATAGTTGCAGTAGGTGGAGGTTCTGTAATGGATACAGCTAAGGGTATTTCAATAATAATGACTAACCCAGATAGAGCAGATGTTGTATCACTAGAAGGAGTATCTAATACTAAAAATAGAGGAATGGCAATGGTTGCACTTCCAACAACTCATGGTACTGCAGCAGAAGTTACAATTAACTATGTAATAACTGATGAAGATAGAGAAGTTAAAATGGTTTGTGTAGACCCTAACGATATACCACTTCTTGCAATAGTAGACTCTGAACTTATGGAAACACTTCCAAAATCTATAGCAGCTTCAACAGGTATGGATGCATTAACACACGCTGTAGAAGGATACATTACTAAAGGGCACAATACTATGTCTGACATGTTCCACATGCAAGCTATTAAATTAATATTTAAATATTTACCAGCAGCTGTAAATGAAAAAGATCCAAAAGCAGTAGAAAAAATGGCTCTTGCTCAATATATAGCTGGTATGGGATTCTCAAATGTTGGACTTGGAATAGTTCACTCAATGGCTCACCAATTAGGTGCTGTATATGATACACCACACGGTTTAGCTAATACAATATTACTTCCAACAGTTATGAGATATAACGGAGATGTGTGTGCAGATAGATTTAAAGAAATACTTGCTGGTCTTGGCGTAATAGGAGCATTAAGCTTTACAGATGAACAAGCAGTAGAAGTATTTGTAGGAAAGATAGAAGAACTTTCTAGAACAGTTGGAATAACTACAACAGTTAAAGATACTGGATGCAAAGAAGAAGATTTAGACATGCTTGCTGAAAAAGCAATGGCAGATCCATGTATGCCAGGTAACCCAAGAGAAGTTACAAAAGAAGACTTCATCAAATTATATAGAGAAGCTATGTAATAAAGAAAGTATCTAAATATATTGTCTTAACAAGGTGAGATTGTTGAAATCTTGCCTTGTTTTGTGTATAATATACATACTTAAAGAAAGTGGTAAAAATGAGAAGTATATATATAGTATTAACAATGACAGGAACGCTAGTATCTAGAATAGTAAAGTTCTATACCAGAAAAGAATATGGACATGTATCAATAGCGTTAGATAAAGAATTAGAAAGAATGTATAGCTTTGGTAGACTTAACCCATATAATACTTTTATTGGTGGTTTTGTACATGAATACATACATAGTGGTACATTTTATAGATTTAGAAATACAACTTGCGAAGTGTTAAGAGTTAGAGTAACTGATGAACAATATGCAAAGTTAGAACAAGTTATATTAAAAATGGAAGCGGAAAAAGAGAAATACAAATTTAATATACCAGGCCTTTTTGCAGTGAGTATAAATAAAAAGATTAGTAAAGAAAATCATTTGTATTGTGCAGAGTTTGTAAAACTTGTACTTAAAGAAGCTGGAATAATAGATGGTTTGCCAGAAATAATAAAACCAGAACATTTCTTAGTACTTCCACACAAGAGCATATATAAAGGACTTTTAAGAGATTACAGATATAGGGTAAAATTTAATGAAAAAGAATTAAAACAAATGGAAAAGGCGAAATTAAAAACAAAAACAAAAAGAAAATATAGCTAATATGTTAGCTATATTTTTTGTGTTAAATAATGGGTTAAACTGCGATTTTTGTTGAAATATAGACTTTTTTATGTTAGTATTTATGTGAGGTTAATATGAAAAAGAAACAAAAGAAATTAATAAGTGGAATAATAACAGGGGTATTAGCATTAGTATTAGTAGTGTTAGATCAAGCTGGTTATATAGATTTAGAAAAATATTTAGATAATAATGCTGTTGTTACTGAAAACAATGCTTACACAAATGTAGGTAGCTTAGCTGAATATGAGGTAGTAAGAGTTGTTGATGGAGATACAATAGTTGTAGATTTTAATGGTAAAGATGAGAAGGTAAGACTAATAGGAGTAGATACCCCTGAAAGTGTACATGCAGATGAATCAAAGAACACTAAAGAAGGAATATTAGTGTCAGATTATACTAAATCAAAGTTGACAGGAAAAAAAGTAAAATTAGAATTTGATGTACAAGAAAGAGACAAGTATGGAAGACTTCTTGCATATGTATATATAGATGGAGAAATGTATAACAAACATTTATTAGAAATAGGATATGCTAAAATTGCTACATATCCACCAAACGTAAAATATGTAGAGGACTTTAAGGAAATACAAAAAGAAGCAAGAGAAAATAAAGTTGGCTTGTGGAATGAATAAATAAGGAGAAAAGATGGATAAGAAGAAAATAACAATAATAGCTATAGTTATATTAATAGTTGTTGTTTGTCTTGGTGTAATAATATTTACAGGTGGAGAAGAACAACCAGTAAATAATGTTACAAACAATAACAATAGCACTGGTGAGCTTACAGGTAAAGCACCATCTAAAATAGAAGATGATGAAAAAGATGTAACAAAAGCTATGAGAGAGGAATTATATAACTTTATACCTAAAATATATTATGAAGAAATAGCTCCATTTTCAAGCTTTTTCATAATGGATGCAACGCTTCAAAAAATGATGGACGAAGAGGATTTTGATTATTCTGAAGCTAATGTAAACAAATATGTAAAGAAGATATTTGGTAAAGATGCAAAGATAAATACTAAAGAAGTAACAGAACCAGATGTAAGTAAATCAATATTTTACTATGATGAGGAATCTAAATCATATTCTGTAATACCTTTAGGATATGTTGGAATATTTAGCAAACAAATATTAATGAATGCAACAGAAACAAAAGATTATTACTATGTATATACATACATGTTATCTGGAGTATACAACTATGACGAAGACAGTGTAGTTACAGATGAATACGGAGATATAGACTTTGAAAATACAAAAGTACAAGTAATAATAGGAGATAAAAATGGTCATGATTTAGTACATGTTTTTGATAACTATGAAGATATGGAAAAAGAAGAAATATGGATAAATGACCATAGAGACGAAATGCCAGTTTTAAGATATACATTAAAGAAAGACGGCAAGTCATATTATCTTATAGAAGTAGAGCAAATAAATTATTAAAAGATAAGTAAAAGTAGGAATGAAATATTTCCTGCTTTTTTACATTTAAATAATTGAAAAATAACTTAAAAAAATAAGTTATAAAATCCCCACAACTATTGCAAAATAAATATTAGTGATATAAAATATAGTTAGCCAATTTAAGGAGGTTTTTATATGATTAAAGTTGGAATAAATGGATTCGGAAGAATCGGAAGATTAGTAATGAGAGCATCGCTAGAAAGGGAAAATGTAGATGTAGTAGCAGTAAATGATCCTTTTATAGATCTAGAATACATGAAGTACATGTTAGAATACGATACAATACATGGAAGACTAAATAAAGAAGTTAAAATTGAAGATGGAGCTTTAGTTGTAGACGGTAAAAAAATAATGGTATACAACTGCAAAGATCCAAACGAAATA
This sequence comes from Clostridia bacterium, assembly GCA_017521005.1. GTDB lineage: Bacteria > Bacillota > Clostridia > TANB77 > CAG-465 > UMGS1649. The sequence goes on from JAFXEC010000009.1 coordinate 5,193, forward strand.
CCTTGGAAAGATACAGGAGCAGAATACATTGTTGAATCATCAGGTGTATTTACAACTTACGAAAAAGCATCAGCTCACTTAACAGGTGGAGCTAAAAAGATAGTTATCTCTGCACCAGCAAAAGATAGCTCACCTATGTTTGTTATGGGTGTAAACGAAGATACTTATACTAAAGATATGGTAGTAGTATCTAACGCATCTTGTACAACAAACTGTTTAGCACCTCTTGCTAAAGTTGTAAACGATAAATTTGGAATTGAAGAAGGATTAATGACTACAGTTCACTCTGTAACAGCAACTCAAAAAACAGTTGATGGACCATCTAACAAAGATTGGAGAGGTGGAAGAGCAGCAACTTACAATATTATACCTTCATCTACAGGAGCAGCTAAAGCTGTTGGTAAAGTTATACCAGAACTTAATGGTAAACTTACTGGTATGTCATTTAGAGTTCCAACTCTAGATGTATCTGTAGTAGACTTAACTTGTAGATTAAAAACTCCAGCAACTTATGATGAAATAGTAGCTGCAGTTAAAGAAGCTTGTGATGGAAGTATGAAAGGCATTATGTCATATACTGAAGATGCAGTTGTATCATCAGACTTTATACACGATCCACATACAAGTATATTTGATGTTAAAGCGGGTATTGCTTTATCTGATACATTCGTAAAACTAGTTGCTTGGTATGATAACGAATGGGGTTACTCAAACAAACTATTAGATTTAATAGTACATATGTATGGAGTAGATAATAAATAAGAGGTTAGATTTAAGAGGATAAAAATATATGAATAAAAAAAGTGTTCAAGATATAGATGTATCTAATAAGAAAGTTTTAGTAAGAGTAGATTTTAACGTTCCATTAGATTTGGAAACAAAAACTACAATTACTAACGACAAAAGAATTAGAGAATCTTTAAAAACAATAAATTATTTAATAGAGCATAATGCAAAAGTTATTCTTTGTTCTCATATAGGTAAGACTAAAGAAAAACTTTCAATAGCTCCTGTAGCTGTTCGTCTTAGCGAATATCTAAACAAACCAGTAACACTTATACCAGAAATCATTGGAGATAACGCAAAAGCTGTTATCTCTAATATGAAACCTGGTGATGTAGTATTACTAGAAAATGTTAGAAGATTTGCTGAAGAAGAAGCTAACGATGAAGCGTTTGCACGTGAACTTGCATCTCTTGCAGATATATATGTAAATGATGCATTCGGAACTGCACATAGAGCACATGCTTCTACTGAAGGTGTTGCAAAATACTTACCAGCAGTATGTGGATTCTTAATAGAAAAGGAACTTAAAGCTTTAGGAGATGCAATAGATAATCCTAAAAGACCACTAGTAGCAATAATTGGTGGAGCTAAAGTTTCATCTAAAATAGCAGTGCTACTTAACCTATTAGAAAAAGTAGACACAATAATAATAGGTGGCGGAATGACATACACATTCGTTAAAGCTTTAGGCGGAACTATCGGTAACTCTATATTAGAAGAGGACAAGATAGAAGTAGCAAAAGAAATACTTGCTAAAGCAGAAGCAAAAGGAGTTAAAGTAGTACTTCCAGTAGATACGGTAGCTGCTGTAGAATTTGCTGAAGATGCAGATAGCATGGTAGTAGAATCAATGAATATACCTGATGGATACCAAGGTATGGATATTGGACCTAAGTCTATAGAACTGTTTACAGAAGTAATTAAAGACGCTGGAACAGTTGTATGGAATGGACCAGTTGGAGTATTTGAGTTTAAGAAGTTTGCAACTGGAACAAATGCAGTAGCAAAAGCTATGGCAGAATCTAATGCTGAAACAATAATTGGCGGTGGAGACAGCGCATCAGCAGTTGCTAAAGCAGGCCTTGAACAAGAAATGACACACGTATCAACAGGCGGTGGAGCATCACTAGAATTTATGGAAGGAAAAGAACTTCCGGGTATAGTTGCTCTAAATGACAAATAAATGTAGGAGAATTAAATGAAGAATTTAGCATCAAATAAATATGTTTATATGATACTTGCGGCGATAATAATTATCGCTGTAAGTATTTTGATGCTTTTAGGGGATAATGAAGACAATAAAGAAATTATTCCTAATGCAGAAAATACAGATAGCCTAACTTCAGAACAAATGCTAAGTATAAAGTCTCAGTATGAAGAAGAAGGAAACAAAGAAGAGTTTGAAGATGTATATAACAATATAGAGCAAACGGTAGCATCTAAATTCTTAGATGGAACCGTAACTTCAGATGAAGAATTAAAATTAGAGATAGATAAAATCAACAAGATGTTTAAATCATCTGATTGGGATTATCTAGAACTAATATATCCTTCATTCTGGATGGGAAGTTGGTCGTTAGATGCTAAAGGAAAACTGTATTTTACATTCTCACATAAAGAAATTAAACCAAACTGGGTAAGTGAATTAGAAATGAAAGATTGTATAAAGTAAGGAGTAAGATATGCGTAAAAAAGTTGTAATAGGAAATTGGAAAATGAACATGACAGCTGAAGAAGCTAAAAACTTTTTAAGATTTATGTCTGTAGAAGTTAAAGATGATGAAGTTGAAGTTGGATTTGCTGTACCATATACAGCTTTATGGGCAAGTATAGATGCTGTAAGAGATAACGAATACATCGGTATTGCTGCTCAAAATGTACACTTTGAACCAAGAGGTGCATATACTGGCGAAATAAGCGTAGAAATGCTTAAAGAAGCTGGAGTAAAGTATTGCATAATTGGACATAGTGAAAGAAGACAGTATTTTAATGAAACAGATGAAGCTGTAAACAAAAAAGCTAAAGTACTTTTAGAAAACGGAATAACACCAGTAATATGTGTTGGCGAAACATTAGAAGAAAGAGAAGCTAATGTTCATATGGGAAGAATTGAAGACCAAATAAGAAAAGCAATAGATAATATTGATGTAAGATTCGTAGATAAAATAATAATAGCATACGAACCAATATGGGCAATAGGTACAGGTAAAACTGCAAGTAAAGAACAAGCAGAAGAAATGTGTTCACACATTAGATACAATGTAGCTAAAATGTACGGATTAAATGTAGCAGATAATGTTAGAATTCAATATGGCGGAAGTGTAAATGAATCTAATGCAAAAGAGCTATTTGAAATGCCTAATATTGATGGCGCGCTAGTTGGTGGTGCTAGCTTAAAACCAACATTTACTAATATAATAAAGGCAGCAAGATAAGAGGGAGAAAAATATGAAAGATAAACAGTATGTGCTAATGGTCTTAGATGGCGTTGGCATAAATGAGGATGAAAAAGGTAATGCATTTAAAGCGGCAAAGAAACCTAACTTAGATAAGTTATTTGCTAAATATCCAAATGCAACACTTAAAACAAGTGGACTAAGTGTAGGACTTCCAGAAGGACAAATGGGAAATTCTGAAGTAGGACATATGAGTATAGGTGCTGGTAGGGTAATTTATCAAGACTTAACATTAATTTCAGAAAAGATAAGAACAGGTGAGTTTTTCAAGAACAAAGTCCTTTTAGATGCAGTTAACCATGTTAAAGAAAAAAATAGTAAGTTACATATATTTGGGCTTTTATCTGATGGTGGAGTTCATTCGCATATAGAACACTTTTATGCGTTACTTGAACTTGCTAAACGTGAAGGAATATCTAAGGTATATATTCACGCATTTATGGATGGAAGAGATACACCTCCAACATCTGGTGTAGAATATATGAGAGCATTAGAAAATAAATGTAAAGAACTAGAAGTAGGTAAAGTTGCAAGCATATGTGGAAGATACTATGTAATGGATAGAGATAAACGCTGGGATAGAGTAGAGCTAGCATATAACGCTTTAACTACAGGTGAAGGTAAACACTTTAAATCTGCTGAAAGAGCATTAGAAAATTCATATGAATGCCAAGAATTCGATGAGTTCGTAAAACCAGTAGTCATAGTAGACGATGAAGATAAACCACTAGCTTTAGTAGAATCAGGGGATGCAGTAATGTTTGCAAACTTTAGACCAGATAGAGCAAGAGAAATATCTCATGCATTTAAGGATACTAATTTTACTGGATTTACTAGAAAAACAGGTAAGCTTTCAAATCTAATGTATGTTGGTATGACAGAATATGAAGAAACTTTAGATACAGTTAAAGTTGCATTTAGAAAAGAAGAAATAAAAGAAACTTTAGGTGAGTTTTTATCTAAACGTGGATATACTCAACTAAGAATTGCTGAAACAGAAAAGTATGCCCATGTTACATTCTTCTTTAACGGTGGAGAAGAAAAGGAATTTAATGGTGAATCTAGAATCCTTGTTCCATCACCAAAGGTTGCAACATATGATCTTAAACCAGAAATGTCTGCATATGAAGTTACAGATAGATTGGTAGCAGAGATAGAAGCTAAGAAACATGATGTAATAATAATAAACTATGCAAACGGAGACATGGTTGGCCATACTGGAGATTTTGATGCTGCAGTTAAAGCGGTTGAAACTGTAGATGAATGTGTTGGTAAAGTAATGGATAAATTAGTTGAAATGGGAGGCGAAGCAATAATAATTGCGGACCATGGAAACTGTGAACAAATGATAGATGTAGTTACAGGTGAAGTAGTAACATCTCATACAACATTTGACGTGCCTATCATAATAGTATCAGATAGATATAAAAAGGTAGAAAGCGGAACATTAACAGATGTTTCTCCAACATTAATAGATATGATGGGGCTTACTAAACCAAAAGAAATGACAGGTCATTCTTTAGTAAAATAATATAGAAAGGAAGTAATAGGTTATGGAAAAAGATATGAGAATCAAAGAAGTACATGCAAGAGAAGTTTTAGACTCAAGAGGTAATCCTACTGTAGAAGTAGAAGTTAAATTAGAATGTGGAGCTAAAGGAAGAGCAATAGTACCTTCTGGAGCTTCTACAGGAGCGTTTGAGGCTGTAGAATTAAGAGATGGAGATAAGACAAGATATCTTGGTAAAGGTGTCTTAAAAGCTGTTTCAAACGTAAATGATGTAATAGCTAAAGAAGTAATAGGAATGGATGCTACAGAACAAGAAAAACTAGATGAATTAATGAACAAACTAGACGGAACAGATAATAAAGGAAAACTAGGTGCTAACGCAATACTTGGTGTATCTATGGCAGTTATGAGAGCTGCAGCTGAAGCACAAGAAGTTAGCATTCACACATATATTGGAGATGGTGAAGGAGTAACACTTCCAGTTCCAATGATGAACATATTAAATGGTGGAAAACACGCAGATAACAGTGTTAACATCCAAGAATTCATGGTAATGCCAGTTGGAGCACCTAACTTTAGAGAAGCTTTAAGATGGTGTGCAGAAGTATTCCACAACCTAAAAGCAGTACTTAAAGCTAAAGGCTATAGCACAGCGGTTGGTGATGAAGGTGGATTTGCACCAAACTTAAAGAAAGATGAAGAAGCTTTGCAATACATAGTTGAGGCAATAACTAAAGCTGGATATACTCCAGGTAAAGACTTTAGAATAGCAATAGACGCTGCTGCAACAGAAATGTATGAAGAAGCTAAAAAAGCTGGAAAAGAAGGTTCATATTACTTCTGGAAAACAGGAGAAATGTTTACTGTTGATGAAATGGTAGCATTCTGGGAAGAAATGTGTGAAAAATATCCAATTATCTCTCTAGAAGATGGTCTAGCAGAAGAAGATTGGGAAGGATGGAAAGTTCTAACTGACAGATTAGGCAAGAAAATACAACTTGTTGGTGACGATTTATTCGTAACTAACGTATCAAGACTAAACAAAGGAATTGAAAAGAAAGTTGCTAATTCAATACTAATTAAAGTTAACCAAATAGGAACAATATCTGAAACACTTGCAGCAATCAAACTTGCAAATGATAATGGTATGACAGCAGTTGTATCACATCGTTCTGGAGAAACAGAAGATACTACAATAGCAGACCTTGTTGTTGGTCTTAATGCTGGCCAAATTAAAACAGGTGCTCCTTCTAGAACAGATAGAGTTGCAAAATATAACCAATTATTAAGAATTGAAGAAGAACTAGGAGATAAAGCAAAATACCTTGGACTAGATGCATTCTTTAACTTAAAATAAAATATATAAATATAATGAAATGTAATTAACAAGTCATAGAAATATGGCTTGTTTTATTATGCATGATGTTAACATAATTTGAAAAATAGGCGCTCTTGTGATATAATATACATATCAATATTTTTAGTCCAACGTAAAATTTTTATTGGAGGTACAAAAAACAATGACGACTGAAATGTTTGAAAAAACAATGAAAATTATGGTACGGTTGATTGTCGTTTTGACAATTATTCTTGCAATTCTTCTTATAGTTTATGTTAGCATCGTTGTTTCAGCAAGTGATGTCGTAGACAACACTCGTGTTGAAAGAATAGATAATACACATAGCATTAAGAATGAGCCTATGGCTCCTAGTAAACCTATAGCACCTGTAGAAGAAATTCCTGAAGAAAAGGTTCCTTTAAAAGAACTTCCTGAAACTACTGCTAAAGAGGATACTTGGTACACTGAAGAAGAGTTAGATTTACTCGCAAGACTCATTTATTTTGAGGCGCGTGGTGAATGTTATGAAGGTCAAGTTGCTGTTGGTGCTGTTGTAATGAACAGACTTAAAACCTCCGGCTTCCCCAATACAATTCACGATGTAATCTATCAGAAGAATCAGTTTAGCCCTGTTGGTAGCAGTAAGTGGGATTCTGAAATTACAGATTATGGTACTTGTTACCAAGCTGCAATTGAAGCTCTTAATGGAGTCGATCCTACTGGTGGTGCTACATTCTTTTACAATCCTCGGATTAGTACAAGTCAGTGGATTTTCACTAGACCTGTAGTAAAAGTAATTGGAAACCATAATTTCGCAAAGTAAAGGTTGCCCGATGGGCAACCTTTTCTCTGTTTATATGGACTATAATTATTCAAGTGTTAAGATTTGCAAAAACAACTTTTTATGATATAATGTCTGTGTTAAAGGGGTAAATATATGAAGAAACTGTATGAACTAGCAAAAAAATATTATTTGAAATATAAAGAGATAATAAATTATTTAATATGTGGTGGACTAACTACAGTATTAAACTTTGTAGCATATATGTTGTTTACTAGATTAATGCATCTAGAAGAAGTAACAAGTAGCAGTTTAGCGTGGGTTGTTGCAGTAATATTTGCATATGTTGTAAATAAAATATTTGTATTTGAAAGCAAAACAAAAGGATTTAAGGCTGGATTTAAGGAATTTGTATCATTTATTGGCTGCAGAATAATATCTGCAATAACTTGCGATGTTGGAACATTTGCATTAATGGTAAAAGTATTACATATAAACGATGTTATATCTAAAATAGTAACTCAAATTATGGTAATTATAGTGAACTATTTATTTAGTAAATTATTAGTATTTAGAAAGACAGATAAATAAAATAAGAATAGAAGTAAAGAATATAAAAACAGATACCAATAAGGTATCTGTTTTTAGTTTAGTAGGTATATAGAGTAATTTAGCACAAATGCAAAAACAATCCATAATATATATGGTACTTGAATCAATGCGGCTTTTTTATTCAGTTTATATAATTCATATGTCATAAAAGACACCAACACAATTAATAAAACAAGCCACAATGTAGATACAGCAAACAATTTAAATCTAAAGAATAAAATAGACCATAAAGAGTTTACTACTAACTGTGTATAATATAATTTAAGAGCTTTAGAATTATTTTCTTCTTTGGATATTAAATATGCGCCTATTCCCATAAGTATATATAATATACTCCAAACAATAGGAAATAAGAATCCTGGCGGAGCAAAAGATGGGGTGTTAATTTGCTCGTATATTTCCGTACCACCAGCTAGCAAATTACCAATAAAGCCAGCAGTTAACGCAACAAAAATATATAACAATAATCTTTTGTATTTGTTCCATAATTTTTCTATTTTACTAATCATATATACACTCACCAGTATTAATATATGTATAAAAATAACAAGTTATACGAGATAAAATTGGATTAAAAATTAATTAAGATAATAATAGTATTCATCAAATTCTTTTCTTGCATCAGTTGTATATAATACAACTACTTCGTTGTTAAAAACGGTGTAAATTATATGAAAAAAATCATTAATTAGCAATTTCCGATATATATAGGAGTTTGTTTTCTTGTATATTGGATGCGAATGTGGAAATAGCGAAAGAGTTCGGGTTTCAGATATTATTTTAGTACCTACTTTTTCGGCGTAATTTGGATTAAATATTTTTAAGAAATTTAAATTGTATTCTGTAGTAATTGTCGAGAGATTAGTTATATTTACTCTATATGTCAAGATATAACACCTCTTATTCTTTTTTCGAATTCGTCTAAAGATATAAAATCTTTTTTAGTAAAAGCACCACTTTCATATAGTTTAATAACTCTATCTATAGCAGCGTCTTCGTTATTTAGGTTGTTAATATTTTCACTTACACATAAAGTGTTAGTACATTTTTCTTTGTTGTTGTTAATCATATATATTCCTCCTTTAATTAAGATAATAATAGTATTCATCAAATTCTTTTCTTGCATCAATAATATATAAAATTCTAACAGTGTTTTTAGAAACAAAATAAATAATATGATATAAATCATTTACTACTAATTTCCTATAGGTCTTACGTTTTGAATGTTTGTAAATTGTATGCGAATGAGGAAAAGTAGAAAGAGAGTCGATTGCATCGATTATATGTTTGCGCATCTTTAACGAAAAAATAGGGTTGAATGAGTATAGAAACATAAGATTGTATTCATTAGTAACATGAGCTAATTTTGTAGTTTCAATAGTGTATTTCATTAAAATAACTC
>JAFXEC010000059.1 GCA_017521005.1 Clostridia bacterium
AGCATATTTCTTAATATACTCTCCAACAATTACAGTTGCATCTCCTACACCTTTAGTTAATTCATATACAACCTCATCATTTGGTATTAATCCATCTTTTTTAATGTTTTCAAATACCTTTTTTATACCCTTTAAGTATCTTTCACCTTTTGCATTACCACAAACAGGATTTACTACAACTAGTCTTAACATATTACCACCTAGTGAGCATATTATATATGAATTTGTCGAAAAAAGCAAATAAAGTAATAACTAAATTAAAGTTATTACTTTATCCATTATTTATATTATTTTATTATTGTTCCACATTTACCTATTTGTTTTTCCTTCTTAATATATTCTACACCATAATCATCTAAAAGACTAATTGTTATCTTACCATTCTTAAGCGCTTCTTCCACTGTTATCATATCCCCATTATTAAAAAATACTACAACATATTTTGTTTTTTTACTTTCATAATAGTATTCATACTTTTCATCCTCGAAAAATTTATATTCACCTTTTTGTATATTAGTAGTCGATTTAGGTTCTACAACTGTAAAATCTACTATTTTAGGCAAGTTGCTTTCTTCTTTTTTCTCTATTATATTGTCATCATCTACTTTAAGTGCAAAATATGGTTTGTCTGTTTTCCCCTCGCTCATAAATATTACGAACGTGTCTGTATAATAAAAATATCTATTCCCTGCACTTAAATATTCCGTTGCCATACTTAACGAACTCTTTAAATTACAACCTTTTTCATTTAGATAGAAATTAACCTTTTGTACAACATCATACATAATTAATCCATTTGTATCTTTTATTGTTTTTCCATAAAGTTCATTATACTTTATTAAGCCATTTACTTTTACATATGGTATTAATATTTCATCATCTTTTGTAAATTTCTTATTACCTTTGTATTGTTCTTCCTTTTGTTTCATTACTTTATATATTTCATCAAAAGACTTATCTGATTTTGTTTTATATAATATAATTTCATCGCCTTCTTTTGTCTGTAATTTAACCGCAAATTCTTTATTCTCATTATCTCCCTCTTCATAGAATAAGACTTGTATGTTTTTATTTATTTTTTCTTTACTTGCATTATTTATACCAAACCATTTTACATTTTCTGTACCATTTCCAAATGGTTTGTTTTCCTCATCGGTAAGATTATCAAAAGCCTCTATAAATGTAAGTGTCTTATTTAGTTCGGCTTCTATTTTATATCCATTCATATCTGTTTTTGTTACATTTATAACATAATCTTCTTTATCTAAATTTTCTTTTTCAAACGAACTATTATTAAGAGAATCTACTATATCTATATTTTCTTCAAATTCAATTTTTTCTTTTCCTAGAATATCTTTTAATTCACCCCAAGCTAAATCTAATGTTCCTACCCATAAATTATTTATTGTATTTTTATCTATAGTACTTTCAAAAGTAGGGTTCATTGTTATTTTATGATTAGCATTAAATAATCTATATATCTTAATCCCTGCAAACACTGCACCTGTCATACACAACATAATTAATAATGCAATAATAAATATTTTTACTACTTTATTCATATTATCTAATCCTTTCTTAAGCAGGATTGTTCTTAACTTGTTTTTACCTCTATGTATAAGAGTTTTAGTATTAGTTAGGGTTTGTCCAAGAATTTCAGCAGTTTGTTCATAAGACATTTTTTCTATATATACAAGATATATTGCATTCTTATATTTTTCTTCTAGTTCATCTATTGCACTTAACACATTTTCTTTGTTTTCCAAAGTAGAAATTGCCTCTAGCAATTCTTCCTCTGGTACTTCTTCAATACTATTAAAATATTGTTCAACAATCTCTTTTCTTCTGTTCTCTTTGTTTATATAATTAAGCGCTTTACTTTTAGCAACTAAATACATGTAATACTTAAAAGAAACTTCTTCTTTCTTTTTATGTTCCATTACATATATAAACGTATCTTGTACAATATCTTCTGCCTTTTCATAATCTTTAACGATATTATTTACAAAGTATACAAGCTTATTCTTATACATTGCATATAGTTTTTCTAACGCATCGTTATTTCCATTTAAATATTCGATATATATCTTTTCATCTGAATTCTTTTCCATAATTACCTGCTTTCATATATACATAACAGTAATATTAAATAAAGTTGCAAAAAGAGGTTAAAGCTTAGCTCTAACCTCTTTTTTAAGTTCCAATTTAATGGCTGGAATCACCGCTTCTCTATACCAACTTACCAGCAAGCTTAGTTCCACCTAATATGTGGAAGTGTATATGCTTAACTGTTTGTCCACCATTTTCACCAATGTTAGTTATTACTCTATATCCATCTTCTAATCCCAATTCTTTTGCTATTACTGGTATTGCTTCAAATACTTTAGCAACATTTACTGAATTAGTTTCATCTATGCTATTTGCAGATTCTATATGCTCTTTAGGTATAACTATTACATGTACTGGTGCCATAGGATTTATATCATGAAATGCATAAACAAATTCATCTTCATAAACTTTTTTACTAGGTATTTCACCTTTTAATATTTTACAAAATATACAATCCATAATTTACTCCTATTCTAGAATAGCTTTTATTCTTCTTACTCCTGCTGAACTTGCTTCTTCTTTCTTTATTACGAATTTACCAAGTTCGCTTGTGTTCTTAACGTGAGGTCCTCCACATAATTCTTTAGAAACATCACCTATTGTATAAACTGTTACAACATCTGGATATTTTTCTATAAACATACATTCTGCACCAGATTTAATAGCTTCATCTTTTGGCATTTCTTCTACTACTACATCTATAGCAGCCTCTATCCATTCATTTACTAACTTTTCTGCTTCTGCTTTTTCTTCATCAGATAATTTGTGATCACATGAGAAGTCAAAACGCATTCTTTCAGCTGTTATGTTTGAACCTTTTTGGTGTACATCTGGTCCTACTACTCTTTTTAATGCTGCATTTAATAAGTGAGTTGCTGTGTGGTATTTAGTTTCCATTTCACCATTTCCAGCTAGTCCACCTTTAAACTTAGCTTCAGAACCAGCTCTACTCTTTTCTTGGTGTTCTTTGAATTTTTCTTTAAATCCTTCTTCATCAACAGTAATTCCTTTTTCACTTGCTAGTTCTACTGTTAATTCTAGTGGGAATCCAAAAGTATCATATAATCTGAATGCCATATCTTTGTTTATTACATTTCCTTCAAGTCTAGATACTTCTTTTTCAAATTCTTTAAGACCATTTTCAAGAGTCTTATTAAACTTAGTTTTTTCTACTCTTAATACTTCAAGTACTACACTTCTATTTTGTTTAATTTCACTGTAGTATTCTTCGTATTTATCCATTATTAGATTTGCAAGTACTTCTTCCCAGTTAGAGTTTACATCTATTTCTAGGCCTCTTACATATCTAATAACTCTTCTTATTAATCTTCTTAGAATATATCCTTGATCTGTATTAGATGGTTTTATTCCAGATGGATCTGCAGATATGAATATTGCACATCTTAAGTGGTCAGCTATAATTCTCATAGCTTTTTCATTTCCGGCGTATGGTTTTCCAGCTATTTCTTCTATTTTAGCTATAACATCTTTCCATATTGAAGATAAGTAGTTATCTGTAACTCCTTCAAGTATTGCAGTTGTTCTTTCCATACCCATACCAGTATCTACATTTTTACTTGGTAGTTCTGTAAAGCTTCCATCTTCTTCATGCATATATTGCATAAACACGTTGTTCCATATTTCAACCCATCTTTCATCAGCTGGATCAAAGTTTACTGGAACTTCGTCTGCACTTCTCCAGTAGAATATTTCTGTATCTGGCCCACATAGTCCAGTAAGTTCCATGCTTGGCCACCAGTTATCTTCTTCACCCATATATGCAATTCTACATTCAGGAATTCCACATTCCATCCAGTATCCTGCTGTTTCAGTATCTCTTTCTACAAAATCGTTTCCTCTAAATACTGTTACTGCTAATTTTTCTACAGGTATATTTAAAACTTTTGTTAAAAACTCAAAACTCCAATTTACTGCATCTTTTTTGAAATAATCTCCTAAAGACCAGTTACCTAACATTTCAAAAAATGTATGGTGAGTTGTATCTCCTATTGAATCTAAGTCATTTGTTCTAACACACTTTTGGTAATCGCAAAGTCTAGTTCCCTTTGGATGTGGTTGTCCCTTAAGGTATGGTACTAAAGGTTGCATACCAGCTGTATTAAATAACACTGATGGATCATTTTCTGGCACTACTGGTGCTGAAGGTATCTTAACATGTCCTTTTGATTCAAAAAATGATATATATTTATCTCTTAAATTAATTCCTTCCATTGTTTTCACTCCTAAAATTACTCTAGTATTATATATTAAAATATGCACAAAAGCAATATTTGGAAGGTACAATTACCTTCCAAATATAATATTATATTCTATTTTTCTTAGCTTTTTGCTTTATTTTTCTTTACTCTCTTTTCCTTTATATTTTTTAGCTTATCCACATTTACTATTTCGCTTAAATATTCTATTCCATTTACACTTAGTATTAGCATAAACAACAATATGTTTAATAGGAATCTAGATCTAGTTTCCCATATAAGCATAAAGATAAACATTCCAAATACAGTTATTACTAGTACATTCTGTATATTATTCATATCCTTATTATTAATACTTTTTATGATTGCAATTATTATACATATTAACATTCCAAAATGCATTGCTTGTGGAATGTATTTATATACATCAACATACTTACCGTTTTCAAGTACTACCTCATGTAATGTTCCGTGATTAAGCATACCTTTTGCTAGCTTAATTGGCACCCAATATGTACCATCATGCCAAACGAAAATTATTTTAGAATACAGACGCTTTGCATGAGAAAGAAAACTTTTAGAAGCTATTCTTCTTCCTATTTCTTCTCTTACTTTTTCTTGTCTTGTATCATAATCTCTATATTTTAATGAATATACATAATCTCCAAAATTCCAATTTCCATTTCCATTTAGCCCCATCATTACCCAATGTTCTACAGGCATTTTTGCTTTATTACTTAACTCTTTACTTGTAATTTTATTAGTTATACACACGTTGAATAATATGCTTAATACAAATACTATTGGAAGTACAAGGCACAGACTTTTTAACATATCTTTTCTTTTGCCGACAAATAGTTCATATACTACTATTGCTATGAATATAAATATAGACAAGACTTTTATCTTTATCCCTAAAAACACAAGTAGTCCTAATAATATGTTTAATATTAATTTAGTTAGGCTTTTTTCTTTATCTCTAATTACAAGCCATAACAATAATATTCCCACACCTACTGGTAATGAAAATGTATCTGTGTAATATATAGCCGAATAAAGAAATAACGGACTTGTTAATACACATAATATTATGTGCATAAGCGCATTCTTTCTTCCAAACATTTTATTTGCAGCATAGTATGATAATACAACTGCAAGAGATACACACATTGCATTAAACATTGTTATTACTGTTACATTATCCGTAATACCTACCGCGTTAGATAGTACTAAAATTGCTATTTCTATTAATACTTGCATTGTATTGTTTGGAAATGTTGCTAAATACACTGATTCTTTTATGCTTCCGACATTTAGATATCTTTCCGCTATATTAAATACATTTCCCATATCCCACGTTGCTTTTACTTTAAAATACAGTCCGCTAAATATTGCAAGGAATATGAATATTACAAAAAACAAATATTCTATACATTTTATTTTTTCTATCCACGGTAACACTTTTTTATATAATAATATTATAAAAGCAAGATATACTATAACGCATATTATTAATATTACTTGATTAAAAC
>JAFXEC010000060.1 GCA_017521005.1 Clostridia bacterium
ATGTATTGTCTTCATTACATTTGTCCATACAACTGTTGCTGTATACGGATATGTTCCTAAAGTTTTTCTTGAACCTATTGTTGTTGGTTTATCATAACCATTCCATACAACTGCTGTATAGTATGGTGTATATCCTGCAAACCATTGGTCTTTATCATCGTTTGTGTTACCTGTTTTACCTGCTATTTGTATCTTTGTAGAGAATTTAGCAGATGTACCAGTACCACTTGATACAACGCTTCTTAAACAGTCTGTTAACATATATGCTGTTGTTTCAGACATTACTTTAGTAAACTTAACTTCATTTACTAACACTTCTTTTCCTTCGTGATCTAAAACTTTAGTATATAACTTAGGTTCTGTATAAACACCACCATTTGCCATTGTAGCATATGCTGCTGCCATGTCTATAACCTTAACGTTAGCTGAACCTAATGCTAAAGACAAGTTCTTATTTGCTTTTTCTGTTAATGTTGTTATACCCATACTTTGAGCAAATCTTAAAGCATACCCCAAATCTATAGATTTTAATGTTTTAACAGCTGGTATATTCATCGATTGATTTATTGCTTCTCTTACAGAAACGTAACCATAATAATATCCATACCAGTTAGTTGGTTTGTATCCACCAAAGTTTACTGGAACGTCATCTATACCCATACCTGGATAAGACTCGCCTAGCTCAAAAGCTGGTCCGTATGCTGCTATTGGTTTAAATGTAGAGCCAGGTTGTAATTTAGATTCTGTTGCTCTATTGTAATCTAACCCTGTTTTTTCTCCTACGCCACCAAGCATACCTACAACATTACCTGTCTTGTTATCTAAAACAATCATGGCACATTGCATCATACCTTTTTTCTTGTCTTTATAGAAATATTTAGTGTTTGCTGCTTGTTTATCTATTGATGCTTGTACTGTTGGATCTATTGTTGCATATATTGTATAACCATTAGATGCAACCATATCTCTTGCCGCTTGATATGTAATGTTCATTGCTTCTGCTAAATCTTCAGCAACTGCTTTCCATACCGCATCTCTTGCATAAGATTGAACTGCAGATGTAGAAGCTATTTTACCTTTTTTGAATACTAGTTCATAAGATATTGCTTCATCATATTCTTCTTGTGTGATTTTTCCAATAGATAACATTTTGTTTAATACAACTTTTTGTCTATCTATTAGCTTTTCTTTATTCTTTTCTCCATTATATGGATTTGTTACTTCTGGTAATTGTATTGAAGCTGCTAAACACGCTGATTCTGCTAGGTTAAGGTCTGCTACTGTTTTAGCAAAGAATGTTTGAGCTGCCATTTCTATACCATTAGCACCTTCTCCAAAGTATATCTTGTTAAGATATGCTTCAAGTATATCTTCTTTTTCTAGGTTTTTTTCAAGCATTATTGAACGATACCATTCTCTTATTTTTCTCTTCCAGCTTCCTTCATTATCTTCAGTTATATTTTTAACTAACTGTTGAGTAATTGTACTTCCACCAAAAGATGAAGAACCTCTATTAAGGACAAATGTAACTATAGCTGCACCTGTTCTTTTAATATCCACACCAAAGTGTGTCCAGAATCTTTCGTCTTCAATTGCTACAACTGCATCTATTAAATGTTTTGGTAATTCCTCATAATCTGCCATAAGTCTGTTTTCGCCTGAGTTTACAGTTCCTAATTGATTACCTTTACTATCTAATATTGTTGTTGTTAATTTCAGATTCTTAAGTTGTGAATAGTCTACTGTTGATGTCTCACTTATAATGTCATTTAATACATATAAAACTACACCACAACCTATTACAAATAATGCTAGTCCAACAAAGAAAAATACTTTGAATATTCTCCAGAATAATTTTTTCTTCTTTTTAGGTTTTTCTCCGTTCTTTTCTTTCTTAGATTTTTTACCTTTATTTGCTTTTTTCTCTAATTTAGCTTGTTTCTTTTCTTCTTTTTCTTTCGCTTTATCTCTATCTAATTTTACTCTTTTTAATTTCACTTTTTTACCTTTTTCGGGTTTTATTAAATTGTCCATTTCATTATCTGACAACATTATCACCTCGATATATATTTTACTACAAATACATATAATTTACAAGCATAATGCACAAAAAGGATACCACTAATAAGTGGTATCCTTTTTTAGCCCCAGATGTGATTTCTGTAAGCTCGTCTGATATATGCCCTGGACAATTTATTCTCATCGATATAAATCATCTCGTCACAGTGTGAGCAACGTGTGTAAAACGCAATCCGTCCTTTGTATCCGGTTGTCATTGTTCCCAAGCCATCACATTCGGTATCATATGTGGCTCCACATTTGCATTTGAC
This sequence comes from Clostridia bacterium, assembly GCA_017521005.1. Taxonomy (GTDB): domain Bacteria; phylum Bacillota; class Clostridia; order TANB77; family CAG-465; genus UMGS1649. The sequence continues at coordinate 2,331 of JAFXEC010000060.1, forward strand.
GTTTACCGTCTCTTTCTTAGGCTCTTTTTTCTTTTTGTTCCAAAATGCCATACATATACCTCCTTAATTAATTTGGCATTATTCTTACACTGACCAAATTATATAACAAAATGTCACATTTTTCAAGGAATTTAGGCATAAAAACGACCGCTTATTAGCGGTTCTCTTTATGTTGTCCATTTGTGATTTTTATACGTATCTCTTACAAAACGTTTTGAGAGTTTATTTTGATCAATAAAAACAACTCTATCACAATTTTTACAGTATGTATAGAAACAAAGTCTTCTTCTCTCATCAGTCTCGCTAGTAAACACGTTTAAGTAGTCTACTTTATACTCTGTTCCACATTTGCAATTTACTTTTGCAGTCCTTGTTCTTCTAAAAATTTTACTAAAAAAAGTCATGATTACCTCCATAGTCATATTGGTATATTTTTTATTTCTTCTACCATTATACTACAAATCATGACTTTTTTCAAATTTTATATAATATTGTATCTTACACTGTATTTATTTCTAATACTTTCTGGATACTCCCTTTTATTTCTTACTATCTCAGTTATACAATCTGTACTATCTGGAACTATGTTATATTTTTTATTATATGCATCTTCAATATAATATTTTCCTTGTTTACATACAGCTTTACATTCGTTCTTTTCTTCAGCATTAGAAACAAAACTTGCTAACATACAATATCTTGTAGTCATAGCAGTTGCTAAGCCTTCTACAAGCTCCACATTTTTAATTTTAGCCATTTTTTCTATGTCTGCATCTTCTGTTTCAAATATAGGTGTAACAATGTCTAAATCCTTAAAATACGCAGCAGAAAAGCTATTAAATACATTTAGCGTATACTCACCAATTAATTCTATACTATATTTTTCTTTAAGCTCTTTTGCAAGTGGTAAATAGCCAACATTACCTATTACCAGACCACTTATCCCCTCTTTAATAAGTCTTTCTATATTTTCTCTAATATACTTATCTAAATTCTTTAGAACAACATTTGGTATATGCATATATACTTTTGTTTTACCCACA
>JAFXEC010000061.1 GCA_017521005.1 Clostridia bacterium
CGATGCCGAAGATACTTTAAACGGGAAAATAGGGGGTCGCCAATTTTTATATATTCCTCAATAGCTCAGTCGGTAGAGCGCTCGGCTGTTAACCGATAGGTCGTTGGTTCGAGTCCAACTTGAGGAGCCAAATTAGCAGGTTGAAAGACCTGCTTTTTGTTGTGTTTAATATACATTTGAAAAATTATGTTAAGTGTGATATAATATATGCAGTGCGTTATAGAGTTTCTTTAAGATTTTAGAGACACAAAAATTTTAATAAACATAGGAGAAAAACATGGATATTCAAAACAATCATTTGAAAAACAGATTTATGGATCGGTACAATAAAGCGGTTAATGGAGTACGGCTTTTCAAAGCATGTATAGATATGCTAGAAGGCATTACGGAAGATGAAAATGCAGAGAGTATAGTAGAGGAATTTCTTAAGAATGTGCCTTCTTATGATGTTGGTGAAGAAGAAAAAGAAGAAACAAAACAAATTCTTAATGAATTCACATCAAAGCAAATGTCTAAAATTGAAACTGTTGCATATTTCAATTATCTTCATGATACAGCATATTCCAAAGCGCACAACATGTTGTTAATTCAAGATATATTTAAGTGTTATTTTTAATTGCAACATAATTAAACCACATTAGTTTTTACTAATGTGGTTTTGCTTTTAAGTGTACATGGTTATTTCTTTGCTTTTACATCAAAAGGAATAGCTTGTTCGCTAATTACTTTTTTCACAAAGATGTTTAACGCATCAGATGCAGAAAGTCCCATCGCTTCACAAGTTCTTTCAAACTGTTTCTTAACATCTTCGTTGATACGAAAGCTAAGAGTAGTAGTTTTGTTGCTCATTTTGTCTTTTTTCTCCTTGTTAATTATATTGTGGTATACCGTGTTAAATTACGCTAATATTATACCACATGTTTACATAAAACACAAGTTAGATTCTGCCTGGCTTTTTTTGACATTGCAAATAGTAGATGTTTGGTATATAATGATGAAAAAGATAGGATAGCCAAAATAAATTTATGTAAGGAGAGAGCACTATGAAAAAACTTGTTATCATGTGCGTAAAAGATGCTAGGATTAGCATAGAACTTGTACGGGGGTTACTTTCAAATCTAAAGGAGGCAACGCATCTTAAACAGTATACTACAGACAAAGATGCAAGCGAAATTTTCGAAATTGTACCAAGTAGAACCTTTTTTGACATGCTTGAGGAATGTAGATTCTTAGAGTATCACGATGAAGGTGGAGTGTTCTATGGAACTCCATATGATCGTTCTGAAAAAGGCGAAGGCATTACGCTTATGCTTAATAGCGTTGATGTTGCTTTGGAAATCAAAAAGTATAATTCAAAGGCCATGACATTTTATGTTTTGCCAAGTGAGGAAAGGGATGAGTTTCTTAACACGAAGCTTAAATGGAATGATCCTAAAACCAAAAACAAGCTTTTAGATTTTCTTGTAACGTATGACACAGTAGACGAGGCGGTAGAAAAAATTACAAATATCGTTGAGTTTATGATTGAGAATGCAATTTTCTCCAATATGATTTAATTTGCGAGCACGGAACAATTTGTTCCGTGCTTTTGCTTGTTATTTTTTAATATATATAATATACTGAATGTATATAATTTTAAGAGGGAAATATGTTTGATACAAGTATAAAATTTAAATACTCATGGAGACCTTACCAAGCAAAAGTTCTAGAAAAAGCAGATAGGTTTCTAAAAGATGGAAGAATAAATATAGTTGCAGCACCTGGTTCTGGTAAAACAGTTCTAGGGCTTGAACTTGCGCGTAGATTAAATAATCCAGTGTTAATATTGTCGCCGACGGTAACAATAAAGAATCAATGGATAGATAGGTTTGTAACATTATTTATGCCGGAAGGAAGTAAAACTCCAGAATGGATAAGCGATAATATCTATTCACTAAATAAGTTTACATCAGTAACTTACCAAGGACTCCATTATGCGTATAAACGTACTAAAATGACTAACAGAAGAGATCTTGAGGAAACAGATGATGATATAGAATTTGAAAAACAAGAAACTACAATAGACATTAAGGCTTATGATATTGTAGCAGAAATAAAGAAAAATAACATTAAAACAATAGTACTTGATGAAGCTCACCACTTAAAAACAGAATGGTGGCAAAGTTTAACTAACATATTATCTGAACTTAAGGATGTAAAAATTGTATCACTAACCGCAACTCCGCCTTATGACACAGATTATGTAGAATGGCAAAGATATGTTAAGCTTTGTGGAGATATAGACATGGAGATATCTGTACCAGAACTTGTACAAGCTAAGAATCTATGTCCTCATCAAGACTTTGTGTACTTTAGTTATCCAACAAAAGACGAAAGAGATAAGATACAAGCACATAAAGATAATATTAACAAAGTAGTAGAAGAAATAAAGCTTAATAAAGCATTTGCACAAATGTTACTAGAACATCCATACATAGATGTAACCGCTAGATATTTATCCGATGTTTTAGACAATGCAGAATTTTATAGCAGTATGCTGGTTTTCTTAAATTCCGTTAATGCCCCAATAAAGAAAGAAAAAGTAGAAATATTAGGGCATAACAAACAAATACCAACGCTTGACCTTAAATGGATGGAAAGACTGTTACAATATATTTTGTTTGGAGAAATGCCATATTTTGCACAGGATAAATGCATAGAGATAGTAAAAGAAATAGAAGCTAAATTAAACAAAATAGGTGTTATAGAAAAGAAAAAGGTAATCCTTACTAACAGTGAAAGTATTAAGAAATACTTTACTACAAGTGTTAGTAAGCTAGATAGTATAAATCAAATTGTAAAAGGTGAATATACAAATCTAGGACACGATCTAAGAATGGTAATACTTACAGACTTCTTAAGAAAAGAGTATCTTTTTGAAGATAATATTGAGCAAAAGAAGATTGGTGTCTTTCCGATTTTATTAAATCTAATAGAGCAAAATCCATCTATGAGTATGGCTGTTTTAACAGGAAGTATATTTATGATACCTAGAAGTAAAATTGAACTACTTGTTAAAGATTTAGAACAAAGAGGAATAACTAAAGAAGATGTTTCTTTTGTAGATGTTAATAAAACACCAGACTATGTTATAGTAAAACCAGCTGGTAAATTTAGAAGTGTTACAATGAAAGGTATTTCTAAGTTATTTGCAGATGGTGAAATTAATATAATAATAGGTACTAAGTCTTTACTTGGTGAAGGTTGGGATGAACCAAGCATAAATAGCTTAATACTTGCAAGTTTTGTTGGCTCATTCGTATTATCTAACCAAATGAGAGGTAGAGCAATTAGAACAAATGATAATCCAAGAAAAACAGCTAATATATGGCATTTAGTATCTGTTTTAGATGCACCGATACTTACAATGGAAGGTACAGATGGAACGGATAATCCAGATTTCAAAATGCTACAAAGAAGATTTGATTCTTTTGTAGGAATAGGACAAACATTAAATATTATAGAAAGTGGAATAGATAGATTAGATATTCTTCCAAAGAGATTTTCTAAACCAGATATAGATAGACATAATAAAGAAGCGTTAAGAATAAGTAACGAGAGAGAAAGAATGTATGATAGATGGTTTGAAATGGGAGATAGATTTGGCGGCTCAAATATGCGTATGGTAACGAAAGTTACTACAAAACGCAAATTTATGGTACGTAAATTTAGTTCAATAGATTATGTAGCTATAGCAAAAATGTTAGCAGTATTTTTAGTTCTTATGATGGCAGCCGTTGTAGTAGACTTCTTCTTTGATACAGAAAAGTTAGTATATAATCTAACAGGACTTAAACTAACAGAACCGCTTATACGTTATACAGTAGTAATATTACTTACAGCAATATTGCAATTTAGAACAATTAGGAGTTTATTTAGGGCGTTATATATGCACATGCCTAGAAACCAATTAAAAATTGCAGCAGTAGTTGTGGTAAACTCGTTATGTGAGTCTAATATAGTTAAAACACCAAGAGGCAATATTGTAATAAAAACAGAAGAAGATGATGAAGAAGAAACAATTACATTAACAATAAAAGGTGTTACTCTTCAAGAAAATAACGAGATAATAAAAGCAGTTACAGAAATATTTGATGATGTACGCAATCAAAAATATATAATTGAATGTAAAAATAGCGTGTTCCCAGTATATTATTCAGCGCCAGAAATTCTTTCTGTAAATAAAACACTATGTTCTAACTTTTTTAAGCATTGGAAGATGTATATTGGAAATAGTAAGTTAATATCTACTAGATCTGAGGCTGGACGAAGAAAGTTACTAGAAGCAAGGAAACAAACATTTAATTATGAGACCCCAAGTAAATTCAAAACTAAGAAGAAACCAATTTCGGATTGGCAGTAATTAACTTTACATAATATTGAAATTAGTTCTGATGTGTAGTATAATATATACACATTGGAACTTTTTCTATTAATAATTATTAAAAGGAGATAGCACTATGAATGGTATGATGGTAATTTTATCTGGTCCTAGTGGAGCAGGAAAAGGCAGAATTGGAGACGAACTTGTTAAGCGGATGAACATGCGTAAGGTGTTGTCTGTTACAACAAGAGCAAAGAGAGAAGAGGATAAGGTAAAAAACAATTACACATTCCTTACAGAAGAAGCTTTTCTCGAACTCAAGGAACATGGCAAGTTTTTTGAAACAAACTACTATGACGGACATTGGTATGGGACGCTTAGAATCCCTCAAGAAGAACTTCACATTCGCGATTTGCTCTTTGATAAGGATGTAAATGGAGCTCTTGCAATCAAAGCAGTATATCCTTTTGCACTTACTTTTTATATTATGCCAAAGGATAAGGAAACACTCCTTGAGCGTAGAGGTAATCGTGGTGAGGGGAGAAAGGCTATAGCACTTGAAGAAGTGCCTAAAGCCAAGGAACTTGACTTTCTCATCGTAAACGATGACCTTGAAGAAGCGGTGGGAGAAATCATGGACATTATTGAATGTATGAGGAAGTGTTCTATGAGAAATCCAAAAGCTCAAGAGTTCATGGATGAGTTTTATAGGGAAGGTAGAGAATAACCTTTTAACAAAGGACGCGTAAGATTAAAATCTTGCGCGTTTTTTGTGCTTTTATTGTTCTTTTTGTATTGCACTATTTTTTACTATTTGATATACTTAAACTGTATAATTGTAGGAGTAGATGAAGAATAATGGAGAAATTTGAACTAACATATCCAGAAAGAAATATTTGGCTTGTTGAAACGTTTTATGACAAGCAATTAATTAATATTATATCTGGCTCTTTTGTAATTAAAAGAGACTTTAATCTGGATTTAGCAGAAAAAATGGTAAACAAATATGTAGAACTAAATGATGCTATGAGACTTAGAATAAATTTAGAAGGTGGCATACCAAAACAGTATGTTAGTTCTTATGCGCCTTTTGTATCAGATAAAGTAAATGCACAGGGAAAATCTGAAGAAGAAATAGAAAATATAAAAGACGAATACATTAAAAAACAAATATATGTATTAGAAGATCCATTGGCATCGTTTTTATTAATAGATAGAGGAAACGGTTTAGGTGAAGTGTTTGTTAAAGTACACCATTTAGTAGGTGATGCTTGGACAATATCTAAAATGGGAACAATATTCTCTGAAATATATGAAGCGTTACTTGCTGGAGAAGAATACACTAAGGAATTCCCAAGCTACGTGGATTTTATTAAAGCTGAACAAGAATATTTACTAGACGATAGATACGCGTCAGATAGTGAGTTCTGGAAAGAATATTTAACTGGTTTAGAAGAACCGGTTGGACTTAAAGATAGCGGAATAATTAAAGATACTAGAGCTAAGAGATATACAATAGTTCTAGATGATAATTATCAAGCAATGTTAGATAATTATTGTAAAACAAATAGATTGTCTCCATACACAGTATTTTTAACAGCACTTGCTGTGTATATGGAAAGAACAACTGGCAAACAAGATTTTGTAATCGGAACACCAGTACTTAATAGATCAAATTTCAAAGAAAAGAATATGGCAGGTATGTTTATATCTACTATGCCAGTAAGATTTAACATAGATGAAGCAAAAACGTTCTTAGATATGTGTAAAGAAGCTGGAAGTGATTCTTTAACACTATTTAGACATCAAAAACATCCATATGTAAAAATATCTGAAATATACAAAAAGTTATCAGGTGTTACAGATAATATGTACAAAGTGATGTTGTCTTACCAAAATGCAAGAGCATCTGTTGCGGTAGAAGACAAATATGAACTAAAATGGAGATTTAGTGGTCATATACAAGATGAACTTGAAATACATATTTCAGACCTTAATGCCACAGGAAATTTAGAAGTACATTTAGATTATCTAACAAATCTATTTGAAGATATAGAAATTAAATACTTAGCTACTAGATTATTAGAAATAATTAAGGACGGAATAACAAATAATAGTACAGTAGAAACTATTAAAATAATGACAGATGATGAAAGAAACAAAATACTTGGAGAGTTCAATAATACTACAAGGCCTTATCCAAAGGATAAAACAGTTATAGAACTATTTGATGAACAAGTAAACGCTTATCCAGATAACATAGCACTTAAGTTAGAAGATAAGTCTATGACATATAAGGAATTAGATATAGCTTCTAATAAGTTAGCAAATATGCTAAAAGCTAAAGGCGTAGTAATAGGTGATGCTATAGGTATAGATATAGATAAGTCATTTGAACTTATGGTAGCTATACTTGCAGTTCTTAAGACAGGAGCATATTACTTACCAGTAGAAATAAACATAGCTCATGATAAAAAAGAGTATATGTTTAAGGATGCAAACGTAAAATTTGTTTTAGAAGATCACATAGAAAATTATGAAGATATACAAGAAATATTCATAGAAGAATTAGATTATAGTAAATTACAAGATACTAAAGTAACTTTAGATAAAGATTATACATCTTTAAGCCCAGCGTGTATATTATATACATCAGGAACAACGGGAAATCCTAAAGGTGCATTAATTACAAATATGAATATTGTAAAACTAGTTAAAAATCCAGACTATATGGAGCTTAAAGCTAGCGACACAATAATTCAAGCAGCATCAACAAGCTTTGATGTATCGTTATTTGAGTTCTTTGGAACGCTTCTAAATGGAGGTACTTGCGCATTAATAACAAAAGAAAATCTTTTAGATTTCGAGTATCTAAATAAATATATAAAAGAAGCAGGTGTTACGATTGCTTGGATTACATCAGCGTTATTTAACCAAATAATAGACGCTAAGATAGAAGTTTTTGAAACATTACATACTGTTTTAAGTGGTGGAGATGTAATGTCTCTAAAACATGTAAATAAGTTAAGAGAAACATACAAAGACTTAACAATAATAAACTGCTATGGACCTACAGAATGTGTAACATTTACTAATACATTTAGAGTAGATGAAACTCGTACGGTTAAAGTTCCACTTGGAAGAGCAATATCTAATACATATGGTTATGTAATAGATAAAAAGTTTAGATTACTTCCGTTATATGTAGAAGGCGAATATATAATAGGTGGAGATAGTGTAGGGCTTAAATATATAAACAATGAAACATTAACAAAAGAAAGATTTGTTGAAGATAAAATAACAAACAAAGGCAGAATGTACAAAACAGGTGATGTTGTACGTATGCTTGAAGGTGGTTATATAGACTTTGTAGGAAGAAGAGATAACCAAGTTAAAGTTAGAGGGTATAGAATTGAGCTTGATGAAATAAAACATGCTATATACTCTTCTAAGAAGGTAGAAGACCTATCAGTGTTTATATACGAGGATCATAATAAAACTAAGAAGATAGCAGCTATCTATACAACAAACGAAGACTTCTTACCACAAGATATGAAGATATTCTTAAAAGATAAACTAACTTCATACAAGATACCTTCATATATAGAAAGAATGGACAAGTTACCATTAAATCAAAATGGTAAAGTTAATGTTAAAGAATTAATTAAACATATTCTAGAAGAATCTAAAGACATAGATGAAGAATTTGTACCAGAGTATGAAGGAATTGCAAAAACAATTTATGATATGTTTAGAGATGTTTTAGGACGTGAGGATATACATCCAGAAGACAGCTTCTTTGAAATAGGAGGAGATTCACTTCTTGCTATTAGACTTACGACAGAAGCATTGGAACATAATATAAAGATTACATTTGCAGATTTATATAAATATCCTTCTATTAAGGAACTTACAGAGTTACTTACATTAGACAATAAAAAAGCATCAATATCTGAACCATTAAAGACAAGAAATTTTGATGAAATACACAAGCTTTTAGAAACAAATAAAATAACAGATGACATCGTTAAAGAGGAGGTTAAAGAAGGTTCTATACTTCTTGCAGGAGCAACAGGATTTTTAGGATCACACATTTTAGAAGAATTATTAGTTAATACAGATAGTACAATATATTGTTTAATTAGAAAAATTAAGAATAGTGATAAAACTCCTAAAGATAGGCTTAAAGAAAAAGTTAATTTCTTCTTTGGTGATAAATATGATGATATTATAGATACAAGAGTTAAATGTGTTGAAGGAGATATTATTTTAGAAAACCTAATAGTAGATGATACTGATAGAGAAGAAGTAATTAAAAATGTTTCTATGATAATTAACTCTGCTGCCCATGTAAAACATTATGGAGATATCAATCTATTTACTAAGATTAATGCAAAAGGCGTAGAAAATCTAGCTAAGTTTGCATTAGAAAATAATATGAGATTAATACATATATCTACACTAAGTGTATCTGGAAACATATTAGAAGTTGGACAACTTGATCAAGTAGACATAGAAAAAGGAACTATATATAATGAAACAAATTTATATATAGGTCAAAACTTAGACAATGTATATGCGTATACTAAATTCCTAGGAGAAGAGGTTGTATATAATTATATATTAAAAGGACTTGATGCTAAAGTTATGAGAATGGGTAATTTAACAAGCAGAATGTCTGATGGTAAATTCCAACCAAATGTAGAAGAAAACGCATTTGCAAATAGACTTAAAACGTTTGTAGATATTGGAATAATGCCTAGTAATTTAATGAACTTTAATGTTGAGTTTACACCAATAGATTTAGCGGCTAAAGCAATTAGAATATTAGCAAATACAGATAGAAAATATAATACTTATCACATATTTAATGATAATCATATTGTAATGCATAGGTTAGATGAGATATTATATAAATTAGGATATGAATTAAAACATATTACAAAAGAACAAATGACAGAACTTATTGAATTTTATTCTAAACAAGACAATGGTTATGAAAGAATACAAGGTATAGTACAAGATGTAAATAGAAATAAAGAGATAGATTATAACCCTAATACAGTTATTAAATCAGACTTTACTAAAGACACTTTATCTAAACTTGGATTTGAGTGGCCTGAAATTGATGAAGAATATATAACTAAATATATAGAATATTTAGAGAAAATAGGTTTCTTAAAAGGAGATAACAAATGACATCAACACATACAGTATTTTTAGTCTTACTCGGAGCATTCGTAATGCTAATGGCACTTATGGATTCTTTAGTTAAGATAAAAAATAAAACAAATTTACATAAACACTTTGTAACATTAGTATCTTTATTTAGTATCCATATATTAGGATTGCTATTACAAATACTAATGTCAGGTACAGGTATTAAACCGATATATTTTGAGTATATAACATATATTGGTGCAATGTACTTTGGAGTAGAGATATTCTTAATAAGTGTTTTATATAAAGATAAGAATAAAGATATAACTAAACTTAAATGGTTGTATATAATACCAACAATATTGCTTGGCATTTTATGGACAAATGATTGGCATAGTCTGTTCTATGTGAAATATTCTACAGAATTTGCAGATACAGTATTTGGTCCAGCGCTATATGTATTTATGGTATATTCTTATGGCTTAATAATTACATCATTTATATCAATGGTAAGAGTATCAATAAAGCAATCAGGATTCTTCTCACCACAATCAGCATTAATTATACTTGGAGCGTTAGTTCCTCTTGTATCTAATGCAATGGGAGCTTTAAGAATTGTAGAGAGCAATGTTTATGTTATGCCAATCACATTCTCGGTAACAGCAATGTTATATTATATAGCGATATTCCATCTTAAAGCTTTGAATATGATACCTGTGTCATTTAAGACAATAGTGGACAGTATGTCAGATTCGTTCGTTGTTGTTAGCGATGATGGTACTATAGTAGACCTAAACAAAACATTTATAGATAACTTTAAGAAGTTTGGTGAAGTCCATGATAAAGATAATCTTTATGAATGGATGAAACAAAAAGGATTTGTAGATTTAAAATCTGTAAAAAAAGATATAGCTGAAGCAAGAAAAACTAGAGATGTAATTACTAAAGAATATCACATAAAACAAGATGAATATGATAAATACTTTGAAGTAGAATATCAACCAATAAAAGCAAAACACAGTAATGAATTCGTTGCAACCCTTATCCTTTTAAGGGATATTACAACACTTAAAAAAGATACAGAGATAATGCTTAAGAATGAGTCTTTAGTAATGCTAGGAGAACTAGCAGGAGGAGTTGCGCATGATATTAATACTCCAATATCTGCCATAAAGAGTGGCCTTTTAATGTTAAAAGAAACTGTTAAGAGTGAAGATGAAAAAATGCTTGTAGAAAGAATGGATAGTTGTGCTACAAAGATAGTTACTCTTACAAACAGCTTAAGAAACCAAATTAGAAATATTGGTAGTGATGAAGTTATGGATGTAAATATAACTACCGTGGTAAACGATATGGCTACAATTATTCATAATGATTTAACTAAACATAGAGTTAAATTAAATTTAGATATTAAAGAGGATATAATAGTAAAAGGAAATCCAGCCAAATTATCTCAAGTAGTTACAAACATAGTTGTAAATGCTATACAAGCATATGAAGATAAAGGCGGAGAAATAAACCTTAAGGTATATAAAAATACTAAAGAGGTTGTTATATCAGTAGAAGATTTTGCAGGAGGAATCCCAGAACATATACGTGAAAGTATAGGAAAGAGCATCCTTACTACAAAAGGTGTTTCGGGAACTGGCTTTGGTCTTTATCTTGCGTATTCAGTAATAAAAGGTGCTTTTGGTGGAGAAATAAGATTTGATACGGAAGTTGGAAAAGGAACAATATTCTATATTACAATACCAAGAGGGAAATAGGAGGAACAAATGAAAAACAAAAAAGGAATAAGTCTAATTGTTTTAGTTATAACTATTATTGTTATGGTGGTATTAGCAAGTGCAGTTATAGTTACGTTAAGTAATAGTGGCATTATAGATAGAGCAACCGATGCAACAGAAACTAGTGATCTAAAACAAGTTGAACAACTTGCAAATTTAGCATGGTCAGAAGCATATTTAGATAAAGCTAAAACAGATGCGGAATTTGAAGAAATGGTATTGGATTCATTAGATAAAAATGGAGTTAATACAGATGATTATATAATAGAAGTAGATAAAAATGGAGTAACGATAAATTTAAGGCCACAATTAAATGAATATGGCTTTTATTACAAACAACTATACTATAGCGAGAGCGATGGCATGGGCCTTATATTCTATCCGGGTGGAGAAATTTCTATAGCGCAATTGATGATAATGGATGAAACATATCCACTGCCTTCTAGGTTGGTGGTTATGCCGGCAATCTTAATGGGTGTGCCACCAGTTGTGACATATTCAAACAAATCAATCTCGTTAGATGGAGCAGTAACAACTGTTTCGGAAGACGGAAAAACTTTAATAGCACCTGACGGAAGCGAAATGGTATGCAATTTTGAAAAAGTACATTACACATATAAAAACTGTAATTATGTTGCTGAATACCAAGGAACAGAAGTGAAAGTTAGTATTGACGGTAAAGGAAATGCAGCGATATATATTGATGGTGTAGAAAATATGGCATTTGCCAATGATTCGATATTAGATCGAAATAAATATATGGGTATGTTAATGGGATCAACCAATGGATTATTTACAAGTGTAGATGGAAACTATATGGTACTTTTGATGGAGGCAGATATTATTCCTTGTAAGAGAGATACGACGAAAACAAATCCTAGCGTTTCATCAGAAATATACACTGGAACATGGGAGACTAAAAAAGAATTTTCAAGTGGCAAAATGTCAAAAGCAGTAGTAACTAATGGAACTAAAGAAATAGAATTAGGAACATTAATAAATTATATGCCAAACGGTGTAGGGCCTACTTCTTATAGAGGAAATTGGATGCTATTTGGTACTGATGACCAAGGAAGACTATTAATAGCATCAGTTGGAATATTAGAAAAACTTGCTGTAACTGGAAAAAATGGGTATGATACAATAGTTTCGACATTAGAACAAAAAGCTAAAAATTACAAAGATGGAACAATAGGAATAGCTGCAAGATCTATAAAAATGCAAGACTTAGTAGATTTATTAGAATTTGATCCATATAAATCATCGTATTACAGTCCATATTATGGAGATACTGCTACATATAGTTGGAGCGGCACTAATGGCGGTGTTAAATTGACATATGAGAAAGACGGAAATACACAGACATCTAATTTGAATGAAAAATTTGTTAACGGTTTCACATATAGAGATGAAACAACTAATAAATGGATAACAGTACCGTTTGTAGAAGGAAATACTAATGATATAGTAACAATGACACATACTGCTGCGTCTATGGATGGCAGTTATATAGCGGTTGGAGTAAAATTAAAGAGCTTCTTAATGTATAATGGTATGATGTTAGATAGTTCAGCAAATCAAGTTTCAAGACTAGTTGCGGACGTTTTCCAAAACGCATATTCGTGGGGACCTGATTATGGAGTATATGGATTTACAGATGGATTAGATACTTTAGGGTTAACTTTAGCATCTGGAGGCGGCCAGGAATATACTGTATATGGTACACCTTGTGCAATAGTAACATTATCTCCAAATGTTAAATTAAAAGAAAGTTCAACTGTTGCTGGAGGATATGACGTAAGTTTATAAAAAGAATAAGAGACAAACCTTTTGGTTTGTCTCTTATATTTTTAGTTTTGATCAAAATCCGGTTCCATAGAATACTCAACATTGTGAGCTCTTTTGAGAATTTCATTGTAAGACATCTCGATAACATATCTTTTGTTACGAAGCTTGAACTTACCAGGCCCAACGAAGACTACTTCGAAATCATGAAGATACATCTTGTTTCCGCGTATAACCAACTGAACAGGATTATAGCCGCCGAGCATTCCGCGATGAGTAAGATACAGATCGTGAATTTCATCTACGGAGTGTACCATCCAAGATTTATCTTCCATTTTTTTCTTGCGGAGTTCATCGTCAAAAATGAGAGAGTAGATGGGCTCGTTGTGTGCATTTGCTTTTGCAATGATAGAAGCGTCATCAAGGGGTAAGAAGTTTTCTCTTGTAAGGCAGATAGCTTCTTTTTTGTGACGAACATATTTCATACCACTTTGCCAATCCAAAATGCACTTTGCATCTGCTTCGGAAATGGTCAGGTCATAAAGGAACCGTTCAAGGTCTTCTTTGGACATAATTTCCTCTATTTCGTCATCGCTCTTAAAATCTGAGTACCTAAATTCTGCACAGAGCGCTTCGCCATTTTCTGTTCTAACAAAGTAGAGAAAGGTTAAGGTGTGGCAATCTTCCATAGAGTAGCCTCTACCCATATTGCGGTAACTTGTAAATTTTGCATACAGTTTGTCGTACTCAAAAAGGTGAGTGGCGTGATCTTTAGATGACGGCATATTTTTATACGGCATCTTTTTTCTGATTGGGTCAGCAAGGTAGCGGTGGATAGTAGTGTCTCCATCGCGCAGATAGATGAAACCGTCAGAAGACAGAATCACTTGAGAAGGCGCGTTAGAAAACATTATCTGGACTTTACCGTCTACACAGTACTTTTTCCGGATTCTTGTAATTTCCATACTATATATCTCCTTTAAATTATTATTTAGATTTATGAAAAACTGAAAGTATTATACCATAAAGCTTAACATATTACAACTAAATGAAAAAGAAGATAACATAATAACAGAAATAAAAATACGCACATAAATATCTGCGCGTATTTTATTTGGATTATTCTTTTATAATCATATGCTCAAATGTGAAGTCGCCTTTGGCAAGTTTTGTTTTAATAAAGGCAGGGCGGAAATCTACGTTTTCGAGATTAGATAATTCTATCCATTCGAAGTTGTGGTCTTTCATTTCGCCTTTGTCGTTTTCCTTTGTTGAGTAATTCTCTAAAGGAATGTTATCGTAGTTAACAGGTTCAACAATGTAGTAGAAGCTTATTTCATGAGTAGATAAACCATTTTTGTCTGTATAGAAGCTTTCTACAATAGCCAATTCGCTTGAAATAGTAGCCTCTGAATTTAATTCTTCTTTCATTTCGCGAATAACAGCTGTGTGAGTATCTTCACCAAGTTCAGCGTGACCGCCGGGTAAACAAAATGAAGTTCCGTTCTTCATTTTAATTGTTAAAAGTTTGCCGTTTTTAATCACAATTCCGTTAACTCTATATTTAAACTTGTGAGTTTCGGTAGTGATTTTGATATCTGTTGCCATAGTTACGTACCTCCTTATATAAATTTGCAATATATTATCATAAAATATATAAAAAAGCAATTTGAGTTATACTAATATCTTTATATTATAATGTGTAAGCCACAGGTTTATTTGTATAAGGTATGCTAAAGTTTGTGGGTATGTCATAAGTTGCCCGAACCAATTTTCTTTAAGATTGGCTCCGTGGGTAGATAATAATTCATATAAAAATTCTACGTTAATTATTTCAAGTAGTGGAGAAGTAGATTTATTAATGATGTTTTTAATCTCTTTTTCTAACAGTTCTAAATATTTTGGGTCATATGTTTTTGGAAAAGGAGATTTCTTTCTATACACGATATTTTCTGGCAACATATCTTCGAAAGCTTTACGAAGAATATGTTTTTCTACCGGTGTATCCTTTGACTCTAATCCTAATTTTCTTTTAGCAGATATGTTATATATATACTCAAAAAGTTTGTACTCTGCAAATGGTGTTCTAACGTCTATTCCTATATAATCTGCCATTCTTTCGGTTCTTTCTACTAAGCATGCCATAAACCATTTAATAGTGTTATAGCAATTTAAGTCAAAAACATGTTCAAAGTCTAAATTATTTACGTTATTATTAACTTTATTATTTATATATTCTTCAAGATATTCATTAGATACAATATTTGTATTTAATATATTTTCTCTTAATTCTAAAGATTTAGCCCAAGGGAATGGGAAGGAATACATCAATTCTTCTTTATAATACCAAGGGTAGCCTGCAAATATTTCATCAGAGCATTCACCAGATAATATGGTATTAATTCCGTCGTTCTTAATAGCTTTTAGAAATAGCAACATAGATGAATCTACATCAGCCATACCCGGCATTTCTCTTGCAAGCATTGCTTCATAAAGAGAATTAAATAGTTCTCTAGATTTAAAAGAAAAAGTAGTGTGGTTAGTACTAAATTCATCTGACATAATTTTAACAAAATCTTTATCTTGCGTAGGTTGGTAAGAAGAACCTTGGAAATTTATATTGTTGTTTTCATAGTCTATAGAATAAGTTTTAAGACCTTTTGTTTCTTTTGAAGCTAGAGAGACTAGTATGCTTGAATCTAAACCGCCTGAAAGCATACAAGCGCTACCTAAAGAGTAATCTCTATTAAATGAAGATATAACCAAATCTTTTGCTTTGGATATGTTTTCTTCTAGAGCATCTGCATTTGGCTGTTTAGATAAATCCCAATAACAATATTCTTTAAATCCAGAACTATTTAATATGCCATAATGACCTGGTTTAATCATATATATGTCTTTGAAAAATGTTTTCCCTGGAGTGTGTGCAGGCCCAAAACCAAATATTTCACAAATCTCGTCTTTAGATATGCAAGGTGTAATAG
>JAFXEC010000062.1 GCA_017521005.1 Clostridia bacterium
ACTCGTACTACTACATTATCGCTGATGGTAACTTGTATGTAGCACCTATCTCCGCTGGACAATACGTACTTCCCATTCTCAAAGCTGGAGATTCTGTAACCATCACCTATGCTGAAGCTAATTCTCATAGAAAGGTGGTAAGTATTAAGGAGACCAATTAACATGACTGCTATGGATAAGCAAAACAGACTCTGCATAACCGAAAATATTCGCGCTGTTGTAAATTTGAACTTCGAAGAGGAGATTCGGATATACTTAAATATCGCGGATGATAAGACGATACTTCTCTCTAATGATAAAGAACTCGACCTTCCTTGTTTTGGGGTCGTGGGTTTCGACAAGAAATACCGTTTCTTTATCCCTAAAGAAATTCGCGAATACCTTAATTTGACTTATGAATCTAAACTCTTGGTTTACTCCAGAAAAGGAAACTTGGTCATTCATAAGGTATAAGCAAAGTATCTTACCCAGCAAACAAGCCCGTACAACAGTACGGGCTTGTTCTTTTGTATTTTCATATATTATATTAAAACTTAGGTTCAAGTAAACTTAAAGATACTTTCTTCTTATCTAATTTTATTTCTTCTACATAACAGTCTACTATATCTCCAACACTTACCACTTCTAGTGGATGTTTTATATACTTATCTGTTAATTTAGATATATGTGCTAATCCATCATTTTTAAGGCCTATATCTATGAACACTCCAAAGTCTACAACATTTCTTACTGTACCTTGTAATTTCATTCCTACTTTTAGATCTTCTAATTTTAATATATCACTTTTTAGAAGCGGTTTTTCAAAATCATCACGAGGATCTCTAGCAGGTGATTTTAATGCCTTTATTACGTCCTCTAGCGTGTATTCATCAGTTTTCAGTTCTTCTGCGACTTCTTTTACATCTATTTTATTAAGTTCGTTAATTAAAGCCTCAGAGCCTAAATCCGTTATTTCTTTGTCTACCTTAGTTAATACTTCTTCTGCTAGCTTATAACTTTCTGGGTGAATTCCTGTTCTATCTAATGGATTTGTTCCACCTTCTATTCTCATGAAACCTATTGCTTGTTCATAGACTTTATCACTAAATACTTTAGATTTCTTTAAGTCCGCTCTAGATAATATCTTACCTTTTTCATCTCTATATGCTAAGAATTTATCTATTGTTTTCTTAGTCATACCAGAAACATATTTAAGTAACTCTTGGCTTGCTGTATTTAAGTTTACACCAACCATATTTACTGCTTTACTTACTACAAAATCTAATGATTCATCTAGTCTCTTTTCTGGAACATCATGTTGATATTGTCCAACACCAATACTCTTTGAGTCTATCTTTACAAGTTCAGATAATGGATCTTGAAGTCTTCTTGCTATACTTATTGCACTTCTTTCTTCTACATGTAAATCTGGGAATTCTGCTATTGCAAGTTTAGATGCAGAATATACAGAAGCCCCTGCTTCATTTACTATAATATATTCTACTTTCCTTTTTGCATCTTTTATTACATCTACTATAAAGGCTTCACTTTCTCTTGATGCTGTTCCATTACCTATAGCAATTATGTCTATGTTATATTTGTCTATTAGATTTAACACATGCAGTTTCGCTCTGAGCGTTTCATTCTTAGGTTCGTGTGGGTATATTACAGATATATTTAAATATTTACCTGTGCTATCTATTACCGCTAACTTACAACCCGTTCTAAATGCAGGGTCTAAACCTAGTACCATTTTATCTTTCATTGGTGGTTGAAGTAGTAACTTCTCTAGGTTTTTAGCAAATACAGATATGGCTGCTTCACTACTTTTTTCTGTTAAATCTGCACGTATTTCTCTTTCAATGCTTGGGCTTATTAATCTATTGTATGCATCCTTTATTGCTTCCTTAACAACTGGTGCTACAAATGAATTTTTGTTCTTTATTGTGAACTTCTCCATATGTTCTAGTATAGCTGCCTCATCTACTACTATACTAACATTTAATACGCCTTCTTTTTCTCCTCTATTTAATGCAAGTACTCTGTGGTGTTTAACTTGTTTTACTGGTTCTGTATATTCATAATACATATCGTAAACCTTGTTTTCATCTTCTGCATTTTTCTTCATTTTAGAAGTAAGCATACCAGTATTATATGTATACTTTCTAATCCATGATCTAAAGCGGCTGTTATCACTTACGGTTTCTGCAATAATATAGCTTGCGCCTTTTATTGCATCTTCTGCTGTTTTTACTTTGTCTGTTATATAATCTTTAGCTATTGATTCTAACGTACCAACATTCGGGAATGTTAATATTAAGTCTGCTAAAGGTTGCAAACCTAAAGCTATCGCTTCTGTTGCTTTAGTCTTTTTCTTTTCTTTAAATGGTCTATATATATCTTCTACATCTACTAGTTTTTCTGCTTTTAGTATATCGTTTTTAAGTTCTTCTGTAAGCATGCCCTTTTCGTCTATTAAACGAATAACATCTTCTTTTCTCTTTAAAAGATTTACTTGGTATTCATATACTTCGTTAATACTTCTAATTTGCTCTTCATCTAGCGCTCCTGTTGCTTCTTTACGGTAACGAGCAATGAATGGAATTGTATTTCCTTCTTCTAAAAGTTCTAATGTTTTTTCTACTTGGTTTTGTTTTACCCCTAATGTTTTTGCTATTTCTAATATAATTTCTTTGTTCATAATAACCTCTCTTCTGCAAAACAGATTATATATCACGAAATCCGGTTTGTCAAATTATTATGTAAAGTAACTTTGTTGAATTTTATACAAAAATATGGTATAATATATATAGTGTTTGACGTTAAAAATATATTTAATTAAAGTATTTGGAGGTATAGACCAATGTCAAAAGCAAACATAAAGCGGATCGTGCTTTTAAGCACAGGCGTAGCAATGCTCATCGTTTTCATCGTATTTTCCTGTATCATTGCCAATCCTGGTACAAACTATACAGATGAATACAAAGTCCATCTTGCTCTTACCGAGCTGGATAACATCAGTGATGTAGAAGCTTATCTTACGGAAAACCAAATCCCTTACGAAATCAAAAATAGCACCCTTACCCTTAACGATTACGACAACATCAAATTTGTAATTCGTACAGACAATAGCACCGGTTATCTCATTCCGTCAGAAAAACTTGTACTTCTCTCAAAGCTCGATGCAAAAGACTATGAAATTGTTACCGTGGAAAAAGTACCTACCGAAGATGGTTGGAATGAAAATATTTATCTTAAAGAAAGTGGTATCACTTATTCTAGATATAACGGAGAATATTTCATCCAAACCACATGGGTACTTCAGTTAATTAAAACAGTTTCCATGGTTCTATTCATCGGCATCGGCGCATATCTTGTTTTGGATTATCTTGATCTTTATTTTAAGATGAAGAAAAAGAACCAAACAGTAACTAACCCTTAAGAAGTATAAACATTGTTTCGTCAAACACTACCGCAGCACACAACAAAACACTTCAGAGTAATCTCTGAAGTGTTTTTCTTTGTATTTTTAATAATTAAACATTAAGCAAGTTCTACAACTGCTCCAGCTTCTGTTAAAGCTGCTTTCATTTTTTCAGCTTCTTCTTTAGCTACGTTTTCTTTTATAGTTGCTGGTGCTCCATCAACTAAGTCTTTAGCTTCTTTTAATCCTAAACCAGTTGCTTCTCTAACTGCTTTTATAACTTGGATTTTGTTAGCTCCTGCTTCTTTAAGAACTACGTTAAATTCTGATTTTTCTTCAGCAGCTGCTGCTCCTGCTGCTGCTCCACCTGCTACTGCTACAACTGCTGCAGCTGCAGATACTCCAAATTTTTCTTCAATTGCTTTTACTAAGTCTGCTAATTCGATAACTGTTAAAGTTTCGATATCAGCTAATATTTTTTCGATTTTTTCCATTTTAAATTCCTCCTTAAATCTTTCTAGTTAGTCTTAGGCACTAACTGACTCCTCATTTTTCTTTGCTACTTGATCAAGCACAACTGCTAAGTTTCTGATATTTCCAATAAGAGCAGATGCAAGTTGAGTAAGTAGAACTTCTTTTGATGGTAGTTTTGCAAGTTTCTTAACTTCGTCTACAGATACTGCTTTACCATCCATGATTCCAGCTTTGAATTGATAGAATTCATGAGTTTTAGCAAAGTCGTGTGCAATCTTTGGTCCAGTTGTGTATTCTTCTGTTCCTATAACTACTGCTGTAGGTCCTTCTAATACGCTATCTAGTCCTTCGATATTAGCTTCTTTGCATGCTAATTTTATTAAAGAATTCTTTACAACCATGCATTCATTTCCAGATTCTCTGTATGCTTTTCTGATTTCTTTGTCTTCGTCAACTGTTATACCTTTGTAGTCTACAAAGAATACCATTTTTGCTGATTGTATTTTTTCTGCTAATTCTTTAACTTGTGCTTTTTTAGCTTCTAATACTTTTGCGCTTGGCATGTTAATTCTCCTTCCTTTTTGTTAAAATTAAAAATACTGTTACCCATAAAGGTAACAGTATCATCTATATCAATCTTAAAATATATATTAAGAAATAATCTTGACTACTTATCACCTCGGTAGGATTTACTTTGTACCTACTGTCTTGGGTAAATTTTATTTACGTGTATTATTATAACACCCACGAGGTGTAATGTCAACACTTTTTCTTAATTTATGTAAATTTATTCTTTTCCTAATTCTTTTTATATCTAAACATTACACTTGGTCTGTGGCCTCCGCCAGTTTTCATTATATCTGTTTTCTCAACTTTGTTTGCAATTATTCTTCTAAAAGCCGGATCTAAAAGCTTCTTACCAAGTATTGCTTCATATACTTTTTGAAGTTCACCTAATGTAAATAATTCTGGCATCATATTAAATACGATATCTGTATACTCTATTTTATTTCTTAGTCTTTCAAGACCTGTAAGTATTACTTGTTCGTGGTCGAAAGCTAAAGAATTGTTATCTAGTATTTCCATATCATATTTATCTGTTACTTGTGGCTTTACATGCTTAGCTATAGCAAATTTAATTACATCAGTTCCATTATCTAACATTACATTTACTACGCCGTCTTTTTCTTCATATGAGATTATATCAAACCAAGAAGCTGTTGGAGTTAATATATTTTCTATTTTGCTTTTATCCACTAACGCCATATATGAAACAGATATTATTCTCATTCTAGGATCACGTTTTACTCCACCGAATGTATATAGTTGTTCTAGATATATATCATCTAAATTTGTTTCTCTCTTTAATATTCTGTTTGGAGCATAATCTAGTTCTTCCCCAACGCCAACAAATCCACCTGGTAAACACCATTTGTCTT
The DNA here is from genome assembly GCA_017521005.1 of Clostridia bacterium. Classification (GTDB taxonomy): domain Bacteria; phylum Bacillota; class Clostridia; order TANB77; family CAG-465; genus UMGS1649. The sequence goes on from JAFXEC010000062.1 coordinate 5,317, forward strand.
TGTATGGATAATCTGTTCTTTTAACTAAAAGAATGCTCATTTTCTTTTCATCAGTTTTACGATAATTTTCTGTATTCTCACTGGATACACTAAATAGTAGTATATCTGCTGTTACAGATAATCTATCGTAATCTTCTGGATTATATGCTTTTAAGAATTCTTCCTCTGAGTTATATGTTATCTTTTCCATATCGCCCCTCCAATACACACATATTATATCTCATTTGTCTTTTGTTAGCAAGCACACTTTTCTACAACAATTATGCATGTACTGTTTGGTAATTTTACTACTCTACCATTTTCATCATATATATTTATTTTTGGTAATAAATTTTCTTCATAACCATTTTGCAAGAATGCTTTACATTCTATAACTTTCGAATTTGGCAATGTTTCCTTTATAAAGTCTACATATTCTTCCGGTGTAAAATATCCAAATTGTTCTTTTATTTCTAAAGGATACGATTGTTCTCCCCAGGTATATGTATACAAAAATTCCATTGCATCATTTACTAACATCTTTACTGTATTATCGTTTACCTTTTCAAAGGTTACTTTTCTACCTTCAAAATCATTACAATATCTCTTTAGTATTTCTATATCCTTTACATCTTTAAATTCTATAAGTCTATATTGTTCCTTTGGTGATGTCATTATACCATCACGAATAACTATTCTTCCATTTACAGCAAGTGAAGCATACGCCTCTTTCAAGCTTGCTGCTATTGTTTCTTTATTAAACTTTTTACCATTAAATTCTATATACGAATATAATTCATGAATTATAGAAGAATAGATAATTGTATCTAGATTAGAAAAATATGTACTTAACTTTAGCGCATCTCCTTTAACTATATTCCATGCATGGTTTTCTTTTATCTTTTTATCTTGTAGCTTATCTATTACATTTTGAGATAAATCTATTCCGTATAAATCTAGTTCCGGTCTATTTTTTTCTATCAAATCTAATAAAGCTCCGCCACCAGGACCGACATCTAAAACTTTATTTCCAACTATATATTTTAATAATACCGCTTTCTCATTAAGTGAAGCGTTCATAGTATTTAAATAATCTATTTCATTGTAGAATCTATCGTAAGCATCACGTCTAAATCCTAGCAAGTCATAAAGCATATATGTCGCCTTTTGATATAAACTATTGCTTGTATTTGCAACCTCACAAAAAGCAATTAACTTTCTTGCTTGTTTAGAAAAATTAAAATTAAATATTAATGTATTATGATTCTTCTTAACTGAATAAGTTATATGCGGATTTTGATCTATATTATTATCTAATATTTGCTCAAAAGTTATCTCTTTTAGATATGCTTCGATTATTCTTTTCTTGTATAGATTAATTTCTTTCTTATTTTTATATTCTAAATAAATACTGCGCATTAATTTTTCGAAAGATAAATGCTCTATATTATCCTTTAAAGAATTGTTAACCATTAACAAAATTTTAACCTGTTCTTCTATCGTAAAATCTTTTAACGCACTATAGTAATACCAAAGCTCCAAAATATTAAATACTTGTTTCAATTTGCATAATATATTATTATCTAATGTTTCTATATATTTTTTATTTTCCTCACTTAGTCTCCTATTTAACATTTCAAATCTAGTAGAAATTTTAATTTTATTATCTAAATTATTACTCAAAATATTTTCTATTGTTTCTTCTACCTTAAACTTAACACTTTCATATAGTTTTTCACTTAGGCCCTCTATTATACATCTATTCAAAACAAGTAATATTTTTCTAAGTTTATCTTTTTCTATTTTTCCCTCAGATACTAAGTAATATAACTCTTTATTTTTATTTAAGTTTATTTCACCTATTATGTACTGCCCTACCAAGCCATGTGTTTTAATTAATATTCTAACTATTTCATCATTATTGCGCTCATTATATATTTCGCTTGAACCTATATTATGACAAAACAAATCATAACCATTAGACTTCCATTCTTTTATTATTTCTTTATCTCCGGTTTTAGCTACTTCACTCCATTTTAGAGTTTCTTCTACATAATATATTGTTTCTTTATCTAATTTTTCTTCGCTTTCTATTTTTTCTAATACTTCTAATGTTTTTATTACATAGTTAAGCACCGAGTGATGCGTTATTTGTTTTAAACTACTTACATTGTTTACATTATATTTTGTCTCTTTAGTATTGTATAAGTATCCCAACCATTCTTCATCTAAATGCTGTTCTGGATTTCTTAAATATTCTAATGATTTTATCATACTGCACCTCACTTAAATTATATATCCATTTTAAGCTTTATACAATCCTTTTATTTTTATATATTCTAGTACTTTTTTGTCTATTAATCCTTCTAGTTTTTCTTCAGCATTTCCTTTTATATGTTCTCTTACTATTGTAGAAGATAATACTCTTGGATTAATACTTGCAAACTCTATACTACTTTCATATCCTTTGTAGTTTTCCATTATTTTAGGAATATTGTCATCATTTCTAGATACTACAAGTAGTTTGTAATTTTTAAGCATATATTCGTAGTTTCTCCATTCCTTAAACCAGTCTAAATTATCTGTTCCACAGATAAAATATATTTCTGCTTCAGGATATTCATTTTTGTAATAATCTAATACTTGGTAAGTGTACGGATATTCGCCATTTTTGCATATATCTGATACCAACATATCCACTTTATCCACCATAATATTTAACATTTCTACTCTATCCTTATGAGATGCAAGATCTCTTTTGTCATAATTATCTCCCGTTGGAACAAATATAACTTTATCTAAATAGCCTTGTTCTAATATGCTGTTTGCTACACTATAATGCATTACGTGTGGTGGATTAAAACATCCTCCAAATATACCTATCTTCATATTATTTCTCCTTATATATTTTAATATTATCATATTATTTAATGTTAAAAAACGCACCCCAAATGTTATAACATTCAGGGTGCTTAAGTTTAACTGTTGCTTTTTCTGTACGTTGGAATATTGAACTTATGCAGATTTCTTCTGTGCATAGCATCAATCTTTGCTGCTACGTCTTCTGGAAGTTCTTCACCGTTCATGCGCTTTGCAATTTGTCTATACGTTACTCCAAGCTTATCTTCATCAGATTTGTTAGACAAACCATCATCTGGAGTTTTGTATAAAACTTTAGCAGGTACTCCAATGTACTCGCCAATTGCAATAACTTCATCTACAGTAAAGTCTGCTATAGGAGCAATATCGTGAACAGAATCGCCACCCTTAGTAAAGTAACCAACATGAAGTTCACATTTGTTACTTGTACCAATTACCAAGTATGCGCCACTCTTAAGTTCGCTGTATAGCGCAGCAAGGTAATATAGTGTTGCCATTCTAAGCCTTGGTTTGATGTTGATGTCGCTGTTTAGCGTTATAGTCTCATCAAATGTACCAATTGGAGCAAGATTAGCTTTGAATGTGTCATAGACACTTGTCAAATCATAATCTATAAGCTCAAATCCAAAGTGGTCACTTACGAGCCTAGCATCTGCTTTATCCTCTTCTTTTGAATGGCAAGGCATCCAAACTCCAAGAACATTTTCTTTGCCTAAGGCTCTTACCATAAGGCCAGCTACGACACCTGAATCTTTACCGCCGCTTATTCCAAGGATTGCTCCTTTAAGATTGTTTTTTTTGTAGTAGTCACGTATGAACTCTACAACTCTTTCTGTTTCTTGTTTTGCATTAAAACTCATATAATCACTTCCTTAAATACTTCTCTATTTTGTGAAGCGCGAGTTTTGAATTTCCTCCCATGATATATCCCATTTTTTCAAGCTCTAAAAGCTCGTCATATGTGAATGTCATGCACTCAACGAATTCATCTTTATCCAGATGTTGCTCATGTGTTTTCTTACATCCAAGAGCAAGATAAATTACGTTTAGAGCAGCGCTGCAACCTTCATCTTGATAGAAAGAGTCAAGCTCAATAAGTTCAGAAACTTCCAAACCAGATTCTTCTTCAAGCTCGCGAATTGCAGCATCTTTAGGATCTTCTCCCTCCTCGACATACCCTGCAGGGAATCCTACACCTACCGTAAGCTTTGTGAAAACTCTTGGTTCGATAGATGTAAGGATTTCATCCCCGCATACAGGTACTACGATTACCGCACTTCCTGCTTTTCCGTTCTTAAGGATTTCTTCGCGACGAACTGTCATGCCACCGCTTAAGATATATTCCTTAGGAACACTTGTGATAAATTTCTTACCACTTCCTTCTACCTCTCTTATTTCTTTTACACTAAACTTTCTTACGATTTCGTTTAATGCATCTAACTTTTCTTGTCTCATAATACTCTCCTTGGTGTAGATTTAGAAGGTTTTCTTACCTCTTGCCTCGAAAATCATTTTCTTCTTAAGAGCAAGGAGTTCATCGCTCAAGTCAACATAGTAACCATGAGGATTTGCAGCTCTCTTGATCTCAGGATAGATTTTCGCAAATTCTTGTTTGCAGTATTCCTTTCTTTCTCTTACACTAGGTACATTATATACCAATTCGCCGTTTAAGAAAATAGGTACCTGCAATTCTTTTACAGTATAATTTTCAAGGTGGGTTGTTTTCCATTCCTCAGTAGGAGATACAAGCGTGTATCCGTCCGTAGGAATAGTCTCATCTGCCAGCGCGATTACATCGCCCAACGCATATCCCGTAGCGTTATCGAAAAATCTGTAGACTTTCTTATACGCAGGAGTAATTGTCTTTGCAGCATCTTCGCTGACCTTGATACGAGGAACCAAAGTTCCATCTTTCTCGATTGCAACAAGCTTGTATACGCCGTTTACTCTTTCCTTAGAAGCAGCGATGTTGTCGCCGGCGCCGATGCTGTTGATGCATGCACCCTGGTCCAAAATAGACTTGATAGTGTTTTCGTTAAGGCCGTTAGATAAGCAAATGCCGGTATCCGTGAAGCCTTCGCTATCCAGCATTGCTCTTGCTTTCTTAGAAAGATATGCAAGGTCGCCGCTGTCGATTCTGATGCCCTTGAACTTATATCCGTTCGGTACAAGGTATTCCTTTGCAACTCTGATTGCATTCGGAACGCCGCTACGAAGTGTGTCGTAGGTATCTACAAGGAATACGCAGTTGTTAGGATTGCTCTTTGCATAAGCAAGGAAAGCTTCATACTCAGAGTCTGCAGCAGACACAAGGCTGTGTGCCATAGTACCCATAACAGGGATATCGTTTTCTTTTGCAGACTGAGTGTTACTTGTTCCTGCGCAGCCGCCGACAAATGCATACTTACTTGCTTCGATTGCAGAATCATCGCCTCTTGCTCTTCTTGCGCCAAATTCCATAACAGGAATGTCGCCTGCAGCATGAGTAATTCTCTTGGCAGCCGTTGCAACAAGAGTACCGTGGTTGAAACTTGTAAGCAAAGACGTCTCGATAAGCTGAGCTTCGATGATGTTTGCTACAACTGTAACAACCGGTTCGTTCGGGAATACAGGTGTACCTTCAGGAATTGCGTAGATGTCGCCGGTGAACTTCAGATTCTTAAGGTAATGAAGGAACTCTTCCGAGAAGCTTCCTACTTCACGAAGATATGCAATGTCATCTTCAGAAATCTTGAAATTCTTGATATACTCGATAATGTTGTCAAGGCCTTCAGCTATTGCGTAGCCGCCGCCGAATGGATTGGTTCTGAAGAAAAGATCAAAGCAAGCTTTGCGGTCTTTCTCGCCGTTATCGAAATAGGTTTTTGCCATCGTGAATTCGTAGTAATCGATCATCATAGTTTTGTTTTTCATAGTAGTATCCTCCTTAATATCTTTCTACAATATTGATTCCGGTTTGCTTCATGAATTTGAATGCCATTTCGTTGTATTCATCCTTCGGATGATACGGTGCGTCATAGGTTTCAACTGCGTTTACAGGTACTGTGATTCTTACCGGTCTATCCCCTTCGTCAAAATAATTTGCAAGCGGGATAGCAAGGTTTTGTACACAGATATCTGTGCAGCAGCCGATAATGACAACTTCTTCAAGGTCTGTCATCTGATTTATGATATCCATAAATCCAGGTGCAAACATTGCGCTGGTAGAGTTCTTTTTGATAACAATGACTTTATCCTCATACTTCTTAAGAGCGTCCACCATTTCTGCTTCGTCTGTGCCGTCTACACAGTGTACGGGAAATTTGAAAAACTCGTTGCAGTTTTCCTTGTGGCAGTCGGTGATGTATACCACCTGATAACCTTTTTCAAGGAATTCTTTTACAAGCCTTTCGCACTCGGGAGTGATATGGTCGATTTTAGGATCAGCCATATTTCCCTTCTTTACGAAACCGTTTACCATGTCTACGACAATGAGTAGTTTCTTCGCCTTCAAGTTGATGATTTTCATAACAATTCTCCTTTATATATTATTTATTTTATTCTTTTTAACACTTTGTTAATAACATGGGCCGTAAAAATAATTGCTTCCCAATTATGTGCTTTTATTGAAAAGCAATCTTAATCTAATCTGATATTAACATTATATTAAAAAGATAATCGTTTGTCAACTGTTTTTAACAAAAAATTAAAAACTTTTTTGTTTTTCTTTAGCATAATGTCTTAAAAGCTTAAAACTGTGCGGTTTTCACCACACAGTTTTATATCTATTATTTATAAATTATTGGTTTGTTAAAGTCTTTTTATTTTCATTTTCTAATTCTTTTAAGCTCTTCTTTGGTGTTGGAAGTTCCTCTGGCATAGGTCCTCCATTCTTTTCTATTACCTCACGTATATTCTTTCCAACAATATAATGAGTATCATTTGCTACATCTTCTGTTTGTACATTATCTCTTTTTAATTTAAGCTCAGTTTGAGATATTCTAAATAGATTTGCTATTAGTTCATCACTTCCCATGTTGTCTAATATATCTTCCCTATACCTTAAACCCTTTCTTTTAGCTATATCATCTGCAGTTTCACCGTTATATAACCCTTTATATCCAGCATTATGAAATTTAGCAAAATTCTTAACTCCCGCTTTCTTAGCAGTTTGATTAAGTGAATAATTACCTTTTCTAGTTAAATCTCTTTGGTAAAACCTCTTTTCATCTTCTGTAAGTAAGCTATATTCTTTTTCGCTTAATTCTTGTTTTCTAGTTTGAACCGCAAAATATGTTTGTGCTAATGCTATTACTTCTTTTCTAGGATCTCCATTTTGTGCTATTAAGTAACACGCATAACGCGTTAGTTTATAATCCTTTATTATAGTCTCTTTTCCTTTCCCTGTAATTATTGACTTACTGACGTCAGTAAAGCAATCAAATATTAATATTCTGCTGTTTTCACAAGATTCCATTGCTTTATTTATTACCTTTTCAAAGTTTTGCCACTTATTATATTCTAATATTTTCATTAATTCTCTTGCATACCAATATTCATTTCCATTTTCATCTACATGTTTTATACTTTCAAATATACTTTCTCCAATTTTCTCTATTTCATTTTCACTCATTTGTTTTTCCTCCTCTTATATTTCATATTTTCTACCTTTATTCATATTTACCTCTATATATTTATTTCATATACCTCCGAAAAAACATTTTAATTTTACCTTTTTATCCTCACTCCTTTCTTTTTTCCCCCCATACAAATATTTTAATTACCCGTTGTGTATATGTCAACGATTTGAGCGTTAATATTTTGTCTTTTCATTGACAAAATTCGACACACCTAAAACATCATTTTGTGCTTATTTATGCACAAAAAAGTAGAAGCAAGAATGTTTATTTAACATTCTTGCTTCTACTCTTAATTTAAAATCTACATTTTATGTTCCTATATAACTTGCGAAATTTGTGCGCTTACACAGGTGGTACTTGTCACCACTTGAGCACTACGTTAAAGTACGCTTATCTTTAGTGCCTACGTTATTTTGTTAAACTAAAATCGTAATCTCCTGTTCCCACTGTGGCAGGGATAGTAGATTTTAGACAAACTACGGGACGAACGCCACTAGTATCGATGAAGCGGTTCTGGTCCACTTCGTCATAGCCCGCAAGCATAACATAGTCATAGTCGTAAGCAGACGGAGACGCCAACCAATAGCGATAATTTGATGGTACATATAATCCATCACTTGTTACTGATACATAGATAGTATTGTTTATTCTATAGCCATATGTGTCTATTGTTAGTGCCATTGTTGGTGTATAGCCCTTTGCATTCCATCCTGCTACTAATAACTCTAGTGTTGGTCCTCCTATTGCTCCTACTACATTTGTTCCATAATCTGTTGTATTAGCAAAATTTGCATAGTCTCTTATTAATTTCGCTACTGCTTTACAGTTATATGTTGTGTCTCCACTTACTGTATCTGCTAGCGTGTATTTATCTGCATTTCCTACTCTAAATTTTTCATATAATGCTAATTCATCGCTAGTTAAGCTTGCTACTGTTGGTACTCCTTTATTTAATGTAGTATTTGTTATGCTATTTTCTGCTATTAAATATACATAGTCGCTATTATGATAACATATTTGCCAATCATCATATGTAGTTCCATTTACTGTTACAGTATAATCTACTGTCTTTCCATAATCTGCCGCACTTGTTATTAACGAAGCTAAAGTTGGCGGTGGTATTATCTGTTCAAACGAAATTTCGACATTTGCTTCTCCATCTTGACGAATATATACATCAAACCCCGATTTTGTTTTAACTACTGTACTACCGTATTCATCCGTTGTTATCGTCTCTTCTATTATATTTTTTTCTTTTAGCTTTTCTACATATTCTGTTACTGTTATTTCGCCAAATTTTTCTGTTAATATTCCATTTTTTATTACTTGTAATCTTGTGTATTCTTCTTGTTGGTTTTGTTTTGATACTGTATTTTTTGAACGTCCTATTATCCCACTATCTTCTAATGCTATTATTGCAGTTGATGCAAGTATTGCCATTACAAGTATTGTTATACTTAAAACTATTAAGGATATACCTTGTTTCTTTTGCATCTTTCTCATTCCTCCTTTTTGCATGCAAAAAAGCAAAGCAGCACATAGTTTTAGCTATGTGTTACTTTGCTAGTTTCTATTTTAATTTGAGGTGCAAAAAACGCTTCTAATGTTTGTTCATTAGAAATGATTGTGTGTGCGTATACAGCCGCAAGGCTTTCAGCGTTTCTTATCATTTGTTCACCCTCTTTGTGTTTTTATTTTATTATATATCTCGATATTATTCAAGTGGTTTTAATAAAGATATATTAGTGTTTTATGATGCTTCCTATATGAAAAGCAGAATAGTTACCTATCCTGCTTTTATTATTCTACTACTTCTTTATCTTCTACTTTAGGTATATTTTCTAGAAGATCAATGTTTTTTATTTCTATTTCCTTTTTATTTAATATTGGAAGAACATATTGTTCAAATTCTTCGTTGGTCATATACATGTATAATTCTATCTTTGTATTGTCTTTTAGCACAATTACATAGTTATCTACTTCTACATATTCCTTAAATCCTTTTATTTTTTCTGTCTTGTATACGCTATCTACCATTGTATATGGGATCTCTGTTCCATTTACTTGTAACATATCTGTATTTAATATTATGTTGTTTTCATTAAACTTTATATATGTATTCGCTGCAAGTACAGATAATGCAATTCCAGCTGCGATTACAAATTGAAATGATTTAGACATTTTGTTATTAGTTGACGCTGGATTTTGTATAGCGTCTATTCTGTTGTATTCCTCAAATCTCTTTCCATAAGTTATTTTAGCAAGTATCTTTCTTACAAAATACATATTAACAACGGCCGTTACAAAACCTACTATTATTAACAATGGATATTCTGAATTTGTCATATAAAGAGACCCTTCAGATATCTTAAAATGTGTTAAAGCATATATTAATCCATAAGCAAATGTCCATAAAGGCATAAGTATAAAAAAGGCTAGTCCTGAAAGGAATGTTCCTTTTATTCCTACTTTTTGGTACTTCTTAACCACTTTATTTGTGTGCAAGTTTTCTGGTATAAATGAATATTCTTCTTTTCTTTGCCATAAGAATTCTGCTAGTCTACTCTCATAAATAGTAGCTTTCTCACCTTTTTTCTTATAATGTTTTACTGCCTTTTTGTATTTTCCTGTAAGTACTTCTTCAGTATATATTTCCGTAGTAAATTTTGATGTATCAAATAAATAGTATACTTCTAACATACGAATCATATATTCTATGCTTCCTGATTCAAAGACCTTACCACCTATTGTTTTTTGTATTTGTGTCTCTATATTCTCTTCAAGTATAGCAAACTTATATTTATCATGAAATAATTCTTCTATTTGAAGTTTATATATTGTAAAACAATCCATTAAGTGTGCTAACGCTTGTTCCATTAATTCTTCAGTAGTTATATATGGTATTGTATAACATATAAAATTCGTTTCATCTATAATGTTTAACAAATCATAAATCGAATATTCTACTGGGAACTTTCCGCCCTTAAATAATATTCTCATCTCTAATGTACTACTTGGAAGTAGCATCGGAGCATGTACTCTATAATTTATCTTTAAGAAAAAGTCTTTAAATTCTAATACCGACATTGCAAAAGCTTTTCCATTTTCCTTTTTACCTTTAAGGTATAGTTCTTCGTAATGGAAATTTTCCGCATTTAATGTCTTACTATATTCTTCCGTTTTATTCTTAAAAGTTTCTACTATTTTATCTGTTAATGATAATTCTTCGATTTTTTCTTGTTCTTCCATCTTTTCTCCTAAACAAAAAGTACCGCTTGAAGCGGCACTTTGTATATCTCTTTAATAATTAAGCTTTTGCTGAAATCTTGATTCCAGGTCCCATTGTTGTAGATATTGCAATTGATTTTAAGTAAGTACCTTTAGCTGCTGCAGGTTTTGCTTTAACTATAGCATCTAATAATACTTCATAGTTTTCTTTTATTTTTGCAGTACCGAATGATACTTTACCAATTGATGTATGTATAATATTGTTTTTGTCTAATCTGTATTCTACTTTACCAGCTTTGATATCGTTTACTGCTTTAGCTGTATCAACTGTAACTGTACCAGCTTTAGGGTTTGGCATAAGACCTTTAGGTCCTAATATTTTAGCCACTCTACCTAATGTAGGCATCATGTCTGGAGTTGCTACAACAGCATCGAAATCTAACCAGCCTTCGTTAGCGATTTTAGCTATCATATCGTCGTCTCCAACGTAATCTGCTCCAGCTGCTTCAGCTGCTGCTGCTTTATCGCCTTTTGCAAGTACTAATACTTTTTTAGATTTACCAGTTCCGTGTGGAAGTACTATTGTACCTCTAACTTGTTGGTCTGCTTGTTTAGAATCAACACCTAATTTAATGTGTAATTCAACACTTTCGTCAAATTTAGCTTTTGGTAATTTAGCCATTAATTCTAAAGCTTCTTCAATATCATATACTCTTGATTCTACTTGGGCTTTTGCTTCATTCATTCTCTTGCTATTTTTCACGATTCATTTCCCTCCTTTGGTTTTAGCGAGTTTTTACTCTCCCATAATTATTCAGTAACAACGATCCCCATTGATCTTGCAGTTCCTTTGATCATAGAAGCTGCTGCGTCTAAAGAGGCTGCGTTTAAGTCTTGCATTTTAGTTTTAGCTATTTCTTCGACTTGAGCGCGTGTTACTTTTGCAACTTTGTCTTTGTGTGGTTTTGCTGAACCACTTGCTATACCAGCTGCTTTCTTTAATAATACTGCTGCTGGTGCAGTTTTGATTATAAATTCAAATGATTTGTCTTGGTAAACAGTAAGCACTACTGGGAATATCATTCCAGCGTCTTTTGCAGTTCTTTCATTGAATTCTTTACAGAATGCCATAATGTTGATACCTGCTGGTCCTAATGCTGGTCCTACTGGTGGTGCTGGGTTAGCTTTACCTGCTTCAATTTGAAGTTTTATAACGTGTGTTACTTTTTTCTCTGCCATCTTTTTCACCTCCTTAAAATATATTAACTATATTATTTAAGTTATATTTTTTGTATTTGTTCAAAGCCTAGTTCAACAGTTGTTTCTCTGTTAAACATATTAACTTTTACAACCACTCTTTGTTTTTCCTTGTCGATTGTTTCGATTATTCCTGGGTAGTTGTAGAAAGGTTCTGTTATTATAGTTACAGAATCTCCTTCTTCAAAATCAAGATTTAACACTTCATCTCCGATTCCAAGACTTATCATCTCTTTTTCTGTAAGAGGTAAAGGTTTGTCTCCTGTTCCTACGAAACTAAATACTCCTTTAATGCTTTTAATAACATACCAAGTTTCGTCAGTCATTATCATTTTAACTAATACGTAACCTGGGAATACTTTCTTGATAGACGTCTTTTGTTTACCATCTTTTATTTCGATTTCTTCTTCCATTGGTATGATAACTTCTTCTATCTTATCTTCAAGGCCACGATTGGCAACAACTTTCTCAAGTGTGCTCTTTACTTTATTTTCATAACCAGAATATGTATAAACTACATACCAGTTTGAAACATTTTCATTTATATCAGGTGTATTCTCTGACATAACTTATCACTCCTAACCTATCCATTTAGATATCATTTGCCATAGAGCATGATCGCCTTTTTCTAATAAAAGGTCAAATCCTAATACTACAGCAGATATAACAGCAACAAGTACTAATACCCATACAGTATTGTTTACAACTTGTTTACCTGTAGGCCATACTACTTTCTTTAGTTCAGCCCTTGTATCCTTAAAAAATGCCATAACGTTCACATCCTATTCATTATTTTGTTTCTTTATGTGCTGTGTGTTTTTTGCAGAATTTACAAAACTTTGTTAATTCAACTCTTTCAGTAGTATTTCTCTTGTTTTTGCTTGTTTCGTAATTTCTTTGTTTACATTCAGTACATGCTAGTGTTATATTTTCTCTCATAATTCGCACCTCCGTGTTTTGCCATTTACATATGCTATACAAGTTTACCATAAACGCAGAAAAAAGTCAACAAAACTAAAACTTTTTATTGACTTTTTTCAAAATTTAATATTTATATTTAACAATAAGTGTTATTTACCTGCTCTTCTACTATATTTTCTTCTCTTTTTTCTCTTCTTTTTCTTAATAGCTGATACTATTACTAGCAATGCAAACAGTACTACTACGCCAATTCCAACACCTTTTGTCATTTTTATCATTTGCTCTTTCTTTGCTTGTTCTAGAAGTATCGTTTCTGTCACTGTATTATACTTACCAATTAATGCCGTTGCGGTCTCTTCTTTATTCTCTATAGCATTGTACTCATCAAAGAAGTCTAACATATCCTCTTTAACTTCTTTATATCTTTTTGTATTTAGCGTCTCTAGATTTTCTTTATAAAAGTCTACTAATGTTTCTACCTCGTCGCTTATTTCATATAAATCTGGTGTTAAATCAGATATTTTAACATCCTCTTTATTTTCCAATGCTTCTGTTATTGCGTAAAGTAGATGTTCTTCATTATACTTTGCAACAAATTCTATTCCATAAGGTAACCCATTTTTAAAGCCCATTGGTATTGAAATAGCAGGATAACCTGTTGGCGGAGATATTGTCGAACTTGGAGACTTAATTGATGCAGCTGTAAGTTTAGTTATTGTGTTTTTAGTTGTTGGATACACGAGCACATCTACATCATACTTGTCCATTTTAGATTTTACATAGTCTGCAAATTTCTTATGTGTTGCTTCGTATGTATTAAATTTTGCAAGTGAATCATTACAACATCCTGCATATGGTCCCAGAGCCTGTATGTATCCACCTTTGTTTACCAATTGTTGAAATGATCTAACGCTGCTATTTGTATTCTTTATATATTTATTAAAGAAATAGCACATCGTCCATCCGCCTATTGTGTTGTAATAATAGTTATATACTGTATAACTATAGAAGTCTTTTATTTCAACTACTTCTATTCCCAGCTCTTCCAACTCATCTATCTTTTTATTAAACAAGTCTAAAACCACAGTAGATGTACTAGAAACTGCTGGAAGATTTATTTTAGAATCTCCATTCACAAATTGAGTTAATACACCAACCTTTAATGTTTTAACGTCTACTTCATTCTTTGTATATTCTTTACTGTTCTTTGCCATCGCTTCTAACAGGAGTTCATTATCTTCAGCATATTTAGTCATAGGCCCAGCAGTATCGCGTGAAGCATCATACTTAATTATTCCATCTCCACTTAAAAGACCATATGTTGGTCTTAATCCGAATAGATTAGCAGCAGATGATGGCACTCTTATTGACGAGTTAGTATCTGTACCAACTCCTGCAACTGCCATACCTGTACTTACAGCAACTGCCGTTCCACCTGATGAACCATATGTTGTATATGCTTTGTTATATGCATTTTTTACAGTTCCATATGAGCTTTTAGATATAGCAGCACTAAATGCAAATTCGCTCATATTTGCTTTCCCTATAATCAACGCTCCTGCATCTACTAAATTTTGTGTAATCTTTGCATTACTTTTAGGATAATTATCTGCAAGTCCTTTTGCTCCTGCTGTTGTTGGCAATCCTACATAGTCTATATTATCTTTAAGTATTATTGGTATACCAAAAAGTTCGGACTTTCTTCCGTTTTTAGCGTACTCTTCATCACACTTTTAGCTTGTTCTACTATATTTTCATTTACGGATATTACAGCCTTAAATTCGTCATTATATTCTTCTATTCTCTCTAGATATATTCTAGCTATAGTTTCATAGTCGATTAACCCTAAATCTACCGCATTTTGTATTTCTAAAATAGACATTTCTAATATATCTATTGGAGCTTCTGTATATTTTTTACTCACTTTTTCCTCCATTTATTTCTACTAGTTCTATTTTCCAATTATTATTTTCATTTATTACTTTATATAATTTATCTTGTTCGATTTCTCTGCCTTCATCTAGCAAGAAGTTAAATCTATCGTATACATCTTTCGTTCCTTTTAGGAAGTATATGTATGTATATCCCACCTTAAACTTATCCATTATTTGCTCTTCTGTTGCATGTAACTCAAAAAGCATTCCTACTTTATATGGAAATATTTGATACTTAAACCTTAAAAGATCTATCTCTCTAATTATTCTATTATTAGTATCTTCTTCATAAGAAACAACAACCCAAATCTTATCTTTTTCTGTTAATACTTCTCTATATTTTTCTATTCCCATATATTCTTCTCGGATTGCCTTATATGTTTGAATCTTCTCTTTGTTTTGTATTATTTCATTTATACCTCTTTTATCCGAAGCAATTACAACAGCTATTAGCATTATTATACTAATTAACTTCTTGTGTTCATAATAATTTACTATTACATATATCATGGCAAGTGTATTTATTATTACAGGTGTTCTTGTATACCTGGTAAAAGCAGCTAACACTTCCGCTTCCCATTGTGCAAACACAAATAAATACGTTACAAGTGTTCCTAATAAAAATGCTATGTTGGCTACTAATATTCCCATTAATATTTTTAATATATTTTTATCTTTCTTTACTATGTATGTTATTAATATAACGACAACATTTATTAATGTCCACAAAGCAATTGATATATTTACTCCAAACAACTCAAAGTTTTTTCCTGTTAATAGATATTTACCAAACTGCTTAAGTGTTTCATATCTATACTTAGGTGCTTCTCCTGTTATTAAGTCTAATACATTTGTTATATTTACTTGGCTAGTATCTCCAGAACTATTTAGATTGTTTACATCTAAATAAATTCCCCAAGCAGTTCTACTCATAACTATAAGTAGTATAAGCACCACAAAATATATAACTATCTTTTTTGTATTTTTCTTTTCTTCATCTCTATTCTTAAATATTTCATTTATACCTAAAAGAATGATTAGAATTACACTAAATAATATTCCCGAATCTTTTATTAAAACTAAAAACAAATTAATAAAACTGAAGGCTATCATATCTGATAGTTTTAACTTGTCTATGTTATATATGTATATTAGTCCTAATGAGAAAGCAAGTCCAAGCGTGGTATCTATATATAACGATGTGAATATTAAATAGCAAACCATAAATAAACTAAATATATTTAATAAATTAGCCAGTATATTTTCTTTCCAATCCTTAAATTTAATAAAGCTCATTATTGCTATAGCCATGCTATATTGCATTAGTGCACTTGAAATATATACATTCCCATCACTAAATGTCCTAAAAAATGTAGATACAAAATAATGCCACAAACCAGTCAAAGGAACATAACCTGTATATATCATGCTTGAACCATACTTTGGCAATTCATGTGTAGTCCTTAGATACTTTACTAGTAGCGCCCACGCACCAACCTCATTATGTTGTGTTACTAGTTTTTCTTTATACAAAATTATTAACACTATATATATAATTGTTAGCAATATACTTCCAGGCGTTATTTTGTTTAATATGCATTTTATACTTTTTTCTCTAATACATTTTAGCGTTAAATATATCAAGCAAATGCCAGCTAATATATATATAATTATATTAGCCACAATTAAGTTTATTAACAAACCACAAACATATTCTATTAACGCAATTCCTGCAATACTTAAAAATATTGTAAAATCTACTTTCTTCTCAGTTTTGATAGCTAACACAAAAGCTATAGTCATCAAAACTAAATACATCCATATATACCCCACATTTCACCTCTTACAAGCTTATCAACATTACCTTAAATTGATCTTCTACAACTATAGAGTCTCTACTATTTATTATCCTTATATTATATTTTCCAGGCATTATAAACGATGTGTCTACTAAGATTTCGTCACCATCTATAACAGCATCACTTACTTTAACACCAGTTGTATTTACTACTTCTACACGGCTTTCGTTTATAAGAGATAAAATTTCTTCATCATATATCTTAAATGTCACAATATCTCCTTGAGTAAGATATCTATTATTAATTATTCTAACATTTTCAGATTTAGCAGTTTGTATTACATCTAGTTTGCCATCTTGTTTTGTTGTTATCAATATTAGTATTAATGCAACTATGATTACAACCAATACTAAGCAAATATATGTTATTTTTCTAAACTTATTTCTATTCATATACCCTCTTTATTCTTATTATTTATTTTTATTCTTAAATATTATTTTCTTTTGAATTATATAATTAAATGCCAGTATTATTACTTCTGTTATAACCTTTGTTAAAGCAGGCAACGGCAATTTATTTGTTATTATTTGTAGCAACGTAGTATTTATTACAAGCACAAATATTGCTAAAAAAGCATATTGTACTACTTGTTTTATTGTTATTTTCTTTTGCCTAAAGACAATCTTACTATTTAGTAAAAAATTGCATGTTGCACTTATTACTCTTGCTATAACATTAGATATTATTAATTCTTTTGTTACAGCCATAGTTAAAATAAACACTATGTAGTCTATAATAAAACTTATAAATGAACTACCTAAATATACAAGCATTGTTCCATATATTCTTATAGAATCTAATATTGCTCTAAAGTGCGATGTGTTTTCACCTTCATGATAAACAACATCTATAGGTACTTCTTTTATATTTATTTTGTTTTTTGCACATTGAATAATTACATTCATTTCGTATTCATATCTTTCGCCTTCTACTTCTAGTAGAAATTCTATTAAATTTGTATTAAACGCCCTAAGGCCGTTTAATGTGTCATTTACTTTCTTACCACTTAATAGCATAAAAGTATATGAATTTATTACATTGCCAATTCTATTCTTTAGCGGAATTTTTTCTTTAAAAGTTCTACTTCCTGTAACAAACTCTTTCTTACCGGATTCTAAATTTTCTAACAATTTAATACCATCTTCCATTTTGTGTTGGCCATCTGCATCAATCGTTAAAACTTTATCTTCTATTCCTAGTTCTTTTATATATTTCATTGCTGTTTTAAGAGCAACACCTTTACCTTTGTTTATCTCATGGGTTAAAAGTATTACCTCGCTTTTTATAGAATTAAATATTTCATCGCATTCTTTTTTACTGCCGTCATTAACAACAATAATTCTATCTATATTATACGATTTTATGTCTTTTATAACCCCCAACAATTTCTCGTCCGGATTATATGCCGGAACTATTACAGTACTCATTTTATACCACCCTTATTTATACAAAAAACAGACTAGTTTCTGGTCTGTTTATTATATCACATATATTTGTTTTTTTATATACATTTTATTTATTCTTAAGTTCTATTAATAATAGTTCTGGTCTATTGTTTATCCTAAACGGAAATATGCTATTTCCTATTCCTCTACTTATTACCATAGTTGTATTGTTTTCTTTATGAGTTCCTTCTGTATATTTAGGAAAAAATCCTTGCACAGGTGCTATTATTCCGCCTATAAACGGTAGTCTTATTTGTCCTCCGTGTGCGTGACCTGTAAGTACTAAATCTATATTTTGTTCCACATATGTCGCAAATTGTTCCGGTCTATGTGAAAGAAGTATTGTATAAATACTTTTATCGTATGCTAAACTTTCTATTTCTTGTTTTAATATTAAATGTTCGTCTAAAGAGTACTCATAAGAAAATGCGGGATCCTTTATACCTAACAAATTAATCTTATCTCCATTTTTTATAACTAGTTCTACTTTATTATCTAAAACATTTACTCCTAATTTTTCAATTTCTTTCTTAAATTCTTCATACTCTTGTATTCTAGATTCATGATTTCCAGGCACATAATATACAACATTAGATTTAAGTAATTCTTTAACAAATTCCATCGCAACTTTAGTATTTGTTCTTCTAGAATCTATTAAATCTCCAGTTATAACTACTATATCTACTTTACTATCCTTTATTTTGTTTATAATACTACCTGCCAGTTTCTTAGATGTTGTATTATGAAAGTCTGATATATGTGCTATTTTGTATCCCGAAAAACTTTCTGACAACTTGTTATTTATTATTACCTTTTTATCTACTTGTAATGCTGTGTTTTCATGGTATAAATACCAACAAAGCAAAATAATAACTACTAATATTAACACTATCCACATTGTTTTTATTA
>JAFXEC010000063.1 GCA_017521005.1 Clostridia bacterium
AACAAAACCTCCTGTTTAATATTTTTGCAACTTTCAGTTACATAATCTATTATACAGAAGGTTTCTTCCTTTTTCAATTCCTATTATTTTATCTATTTTCTTTTCTACGACCATTGCGAGGCACGAGCAATTTAGTACTATATCATATAAATTTTAAAATAACAACAAAAAACGAATCTAAATTTATATTTTTAGATTCGTTTTTTATATAATTAAAATTCATCTATTGTTATACTAGAAGTTATTACATACTCCCCTACAGTTATTTTAAAATTGTATGTTCCCAGCTGTTTAGCTGAATAAAACTCTTCATCATTATAGTCGGAATCACTACCTATTCCTTCTGGTAATTCTCCTACGTACCCATTTAAACTTGGCTCATCACTTGCTAATAAAAATACTGTATCATCTGGTCTTGTTATTTCATAACTTGCTAAATCCCAAAAAGATTGCTCAGCTAATTCTTGTAATGTTGTTGTTCCATCTTCATTACCTAATACCAAGCATGTCAATTCTTCTATTGTTTTACCTGTTTCTTCGATTGTAGTATATGAATTATCTGTATTGTTATTATAACAATACAGAAGTCCTTCTTCAAATGTGCCTGTCATACCTGCATCCTTCATTTCTTTTAAGAAATCAATCTCAATAATATCCATCATTTGTTCATTACTATAAAAAGTTGGTGTCATTTTAATAATTGCTGTTTGTGTATATTTTCCTTTGTTCATTTGCTCTAGTGCTAATGTTGGATTTTGTATTGTTGGTTCTTCTGGTGTTTCTGGTTCATCATTATCAGAGTCTTTTTTATTTTCAATTTTTCCATTTTCATCTACTGTGTATACATTTCCTTTTGGGCTTGTGTATGTTCCGTTTGAGCCTGTCCAACCTGTTGGTAGTTCTATATCATCTAGATCTACTTTTCCGTCATATCCTATTGCTGCTACTACTGCTGATAATAATGTTTCTCTATCTGCCTCTACTTGCATTTGTTTTGATGCTTCACTTGCCTTTGTAAATAATCCTCCATTTAACGATACATTAATTGTTACTCCTACTAATATTAGCATTACTATTATGTTTAGTATGTTATTGAAGGTTAGTCTATAAAAAATCAGACTGAATTTCTTTTTAAGATTAGCCTGACCTTCTATAACATTCATCGTAGTAAATTGCGGTTGTCTTCCTCTATGGGGTTTTATTTCTTTCTCTTTCTTTTCTGGAACCTCTTTTTTCTGGTTTTAGTCTCCTTTTACTCTATTTTTTTATTGTGTTTTTTCTATTTCTATAGTAAAATTTATATAGGTTCCCCCTCCCCATTTAAGAGGCTTTTTTGGTGTTATGAAGTTGGGCTTTTTTATCCGGAGTTGGGACTTAACAAATGTCCTTTTTTGCAGGAAGGGCATAAATTAAAGTCAACACCTAGTGTTTTCTTTAGTATTTCAAGAGTGCTTAGCTCTTGTTTTTCAAAATTAGCTGTATTCGTAAGTTTCTTACATATGGCTAATTTTGTTTTTTTGTTTCTGTTTCCTATTAATCCATAATATCTTATTTTCATAAATCTTGGTGGTAATATATGCAGTAAAAATCTTCGTATAAATTCTTCTGCTTTTATTGTCATTTCTTTTTCTTTTTTATTTTCTTTGTAATCTCTATATTTAAATGTTATTTCTCCATTTTCTTCTTTTATTATTCTGTTATTTGATATTGCTACTCTATGTGTATATCTTCCTAAATATCTTATTACACTTCTTGCATCTTTAAATGGTGGTTTGCAATAGCTTACCCATTCTTTGTTGTACATCTTTGCTATTAAATCTTCAAAATTTTCTTTTATTTCTAAATATTTGTTTTCTCCATAAAATTCTAATTTTTCTTTTTTTAGGTAATACAAGAATTTTCCTCTAAATTTTCTCGAT
Source organism: Clostridia bacterium (assembly GCA_017521005.1). Classification (GTDB taxonomy): domain Bacteria; phylum Bacillota; class Clostridia; order TANB77; family CAG-465; genus UMGS1649. Next base: position 1,920 of record JAFXEC010000063.1, read on the forward strand.
AATACTTTTACTGGTATGAAAAATTTCTTCTTACTTTCTCTCCATTTTCCTTGTTTATCTATTCCTCCTGCTGGTATTATACAATGTATATGCGGATGATATATTAATGTTTGTCCCCATGTATGTAATACTTCTGTTATTCCTATTTGTGCTCCTAAATATTTTTTATCTTTTGCTAATTCTTCTATTGTTTCTGCTACTGCTTGAAACATTATTCTATATACTTTGTTTTCATTTTGTTTTGCTATTACATATATTTCTGATGGTATTGTCATTACTACATGAAAATATTTTACATTTAATATTTCTTGTTCTCTTTTATATATCCATTTTTCTCTTGCTATGCTTTGACATTTCGGGCAGTGTCTATTTCTACATGAGTTGTAACTTATTTTTATATATCCACAATTATCGCATACATCTTCATGTGCTCCTAATTCTGCTGTTCTACATCTTTCTATTGCTTTCATTGTTTTTATTATGTGATTTTGCATTTTGTGTTTTCTTCTATATTCCTCTCCATATTCTCTAAATATTTCTTGTACTTCTATCATTTTTATTTCCTCCTTTTATTAATTCATCTAATGGATTATTTACTGATAGTCCTATTTGGGCTACATGTATATATTCCATTGTACTTCTTATATTGCTATGTCCCATTAATTCTTTTACTTCTATTATGCTTGCTCCTCTTTCTATTAAATCTGTTGCAAAACTGTGTCTTAAACTATGTACTACAAATTTTTCATTTAGTTTTGCTTTCTCTCTATATTTCCTAAAAAATATTCTTGTTCTTTCTACTGTTAACGGATTTCCTTCTCTATTTAAAAATATATATCCTTCTGGATGTTTTGGTTTGTATTTTTTGTAATATTCTCTTAACATTTCTAAACTTGTTTCTGATAACACTGTATATCTTTCTTTTTTCCCTTTTCCTTCTCTTACTAATATTCGCATTCTTTTACTATCTACGTCTTCTATTCTTAAATTTAATGCTTCTGATATTCTTAAGCCACTTCCATATATCATCATAAATATTGTTTTATATTTGTAATTTTCACATGCATTAAAAAAAGTGCTTAACTCTTCTTTTGTTAGCACTTTATATATTCCCCTTCTTCTCCTACACATTGGTAATTGTTTCTTGTTTATTATTTTGTCTAGTGTTACTTCATATATGAACCTTATTACACTATTGTAGTAATTTACGCTCCTCTCTGATAATTTCTTTTCATCCTTCAAGTACTTTAGTAAGTAATTTCTTAATTCTTCTATCTTTACTTCTTCCAGTGGTTTCTTAAAATATTTTATCATATTCTTTGTCTTGTGTAAGTATGAATATTTCGTGTATTCTGAAAATCTTCTCATTTCCATATCTTCTTCCATCTTTTGTAGCAATTGTTCATTTGTCATAAACAAAACCTCCTGTTTAATATTTTTGCAACTTTCAGTTACATAATCTATTATACAGAAGGTTTCTTCCTTTTTCAATTCCTATTATTTTATCTATTTTCTTTTCTACGACCATTGCGAGGCACGAGCAATTTAGTACTAT
>JAFXEC010000064.1 GCA_017521005.1 Clostridia bacterium
AAACATGGTAAAGAGGGAATTAATGTAACTAAAAAAGATATACTTGAATCTATGAAATATATTCCCGGAGTATACATTCCAGATGTAACAGATGATGATCAAATTGTTAATATGGTTTATGAAGATATTAATGAAGAACAAAATATAAAAAATTATGTTTGCCCTTCTATTCCAGTAATGGATAATAAATCTAAGATAACATTAACAAAAGGTTGTACTAGAAATTGTATAAATTGTTCTAATAGATACATATATGGAGATGTGCAAAACATTGGTGTAGATAAAGCGACAATAAAGGCTCAGAAACTAATGGATACAACTGGAAATCTAGATATAATGTTAGATTCGAATTGCCATTTAGACTACACTGGTTATCCAGAAATTATATATAGATTAAAAGATATAGAAAAACCAAAAATGAAGACGGTATCTTTTATGGATATAAGACTAGATAAAGATAATTTATGGGCGTTAAAACATATAGATATTAAAGGAAATTATCCAACAATAATGGTTGGAGCACCAACTGAAACTTTAAGAGAAAAAATAGGCTTTGGAATGAAAGAAGAAGATGTACTTGATGTCGCTAGAGAAGTATTTAAAGCGGATTTTGATAAAGTACGTTTAGAATATATTCTTGGTATACCAGGTGAAAACTATGAAGACTTCAAAGTGATGTTAGATACAGCAAATAAAGTGTGCGATGTGTATAAAGAAGTGTATGCAAAATCACCGGATAAGTATATTGTGGAAATTAAGCTTACAAACTTTGCTGTTAAGCCGCATACACCATCTGCTTGGTGCCCTGTAAATAATTCTGAAAATATAGAAATAAAAACTAAATATATTTTAGAAAAGAATAAAAATCAAGATGTTGTAATTCATAATGAAGATGGAAAACAAACAGAAATATCTACTTTGCTTGCACGTGGTGGAAGAGAAGTGGGGCAAGTAATATATGAAGCTTGGAAACAAGGTGCAAGATTTGATATGATGTCTGCTGCTTTTGATAAAGAAAATTGGCAAGTTGGACTTACTAAAAACGGGATTGAACTTAAAAAATATCTTGAAGAACAAAACGATAAACTTTTATTCCCATGGGATAATATAAAAGTTGGAACGAGTAACGAAGAACTAAGGAGAATATATTTAGCTAGAATGAAGCATAAAGAATAAAATTTAAGTATTTAAGGAGTAAAAATGAAAGTATTAGCAACAAATAGAGAACTAAACTTTAAATATGAAGTGTTAGAAACGTACACTTGTGGGATTGAATTAAAAGGAACAGAAGTTAAATCTGTAAGACAAGCAAAAGTAAATCTTAAAGATGGATTTGCTTTAATAGAAAAAGGAGAAGTTTGGCTTAAGAACGTATACATTGCTCATTATGAACAAGGTAATAGAAACAATGTAGATGAGATGAGAAATAGAAAGCTTCTTATGCATAAAGAAGAAATCTCTAGACTTTTAGGAAAAGTAACGCAAGGTGGATTTACATTAGTTCCATATAAAATGGGTTTTGAACATGGATATGTTAAAGTTGAGCTTGCTCTATGTAAAGGTAAAAAACTATATGATAAACGTGAAAGCATAAAAGAACGAGACGCCAAGCTTAAAATGGCCCAAGCGATGAAAAACAACATATAGGATGTATATATTATGATGAAAAGATTTAGAAAGATATATGTAGAAATAACAAACATTTGTAATATGCATTGTAGCTTTTGTCCTGAAACAACCAGGGCAAAGGCTTTTATGTCTAAAGATAAATTTGAACATGTTGCTAACGAAATAGTAAAGTATACAGACTATGTATATTTACATGTTAAAGGCGAACCGCTAATACATAAAGAACTAGAAGATATATTAAATATTTGTAATAAATATAATCTTAAGATAAATATATCTACTAATGGAACACTGTTAGAAAGTAAAAAAGATATAATAAAAAATGCTAATATTCGTCAGCTCAATTTGTCATTACATAGTTTTGAGAAGGATGAGAATACTAGTGAAGAAGAATTAGAAAAGCTAAATAATTATATAGAAAATGTAGTTAGTATTTCTAATGAACTAGCTAAACACGGGACAATAATCAGATATAAATTATGGAATCAAACAAAGAGTTCAAATAGAGAAATTATAGAATATCTAGAAAAAGTATATGGTACAAATCTTGTAAATGAACCATATGAAAGAGATAAGAAGCTAAGAGAAAATGTTTTCTTAAGTATAAAGACTCCGTTTGAATGGCCGGATTTAAAGAAGGAAAAAGAGAACGAAAAAGGTACATGTTATGGACTTAAAGCACAAATAGCAATACTTGTAGATGGAACTGTAGTACCATGCTGCGTAGATAATAATGGAGATGTTTCTTTAGGAAATGTATTTAATGATTCTTTAGAAAATATATTAAATAGCAAAAGAGCGCAGGATATTATACAAGGTTTCAAAGATAACAAATGCGTTGAAGAACTTTGCAAAAAGTGTGAATATAGAGAGAGTATATAAAGAGAGTAAAGATACTCTCTTTTTGTCGTTTATCGACACATTTTAACTTGTACTTGACATAAGAAAAACCGTGGTGTATAATTCTAGCGGCAGATTTGGAGCGTATCTAGCGGACTTGCTAGATAGGAGTTACTAGGGAAACCTATTTATATATATTTATTAATACAAGACAAAAGGAGACATATAGATGAAAAGGTATGATTTAATCGTTGTAGGCGCAGGGCCTTCGGGAATCTTCCTTTGCTACGAACTCATGAAAAGAAAGCCTGATTCAAAGGTTCTCTTGATTGATCAAGGTAGACGGGTAGAAAAAAGAGTATGCCCTGTATCAAGTGGAGGTAAGTGCGTAAAATGTAAACCATTTTGCCACATCACAAACGGCTTTTCTGGAGCTGGAGCGTTCTCTGATGGTAAGCTTAGCCTTTATGATCACGAAGATGAAGAAATTCGTGTAGGCGGTTCGGTGCAAGAGTATCTTGGTGTAGAATACACCAAGGAACTCATAGATTATACAGATGGTATTTATCTGGACTTCGGTGCAGATACAAGACTTGAGGGTGTGTCTGATGAAGATACTATTAACGCATACAAAGAACGTGCAAGAAAGTATGGCGTTGACCTCATTTCTATTCCTATTAGACATTTAGGAACGGAGAAGTCACATGAACTGTATAAGGCTATGCAAGACGAACTTGAAAGACTTGGCGTAGATATCCTTATGGAAACTGTGGTAGAAGACCTTATGGTAAAGGATGGTGTAGTAACAGGTGTGTATGTACACAGCGCTGTGATAGACACTTTTAAGGAAACGTATTACGGAGATAAGGTTGCTATTGCTGTAGGTCGCAAGGGTGCTAAGTGGCTTTCTGAGATGTGTGCAAAACACAGCATTAAAAATCGCTCTGGCGTAGTGGATATTGGTATTCGCTACGAACTCCCTGATCACATTATGGCCGAAGTCAACAAAGCGATGTACGAAGCAAAGTTTGTTGCAAGGCCCAAGCCGTACGAAGACAAGGTGAGAACTTTCTGTCAAAATCCTAGCGGATTTGTATCTGCAGAAGTATATGACGGAGGGCTTACTCTTGTTAACGGACACTCGTACAAAGAGAAGAAGAGTAATAACACTAATCTTGCCATTCTTTGTTCTCATCACTTCAGTTATCCCTTCGACCAGCCTCTTCTTTATGGAAGAAACATTGCCAAAAACTCCAATCTGCTGGCAAATGGACAGGTACTGGTACAAAGACTGGGGGATATCTTAAGCGGCCATAGAACTCACGAATACTGGCTTAAGAAAAACAGTGTTGTTCCTACGTTACAAACCGCAGTTGCGGGTGATGTAACACAGGCTTTGGGCTATAGAACCATGACTAACATTTTGGAATTCATCCGTATGGTGGATAATGTTGTTCCTGGCTTTGCAAGCTCAGACAATCTCCTTTATTCGCCGGAAATCAAATTCTATTCTAATGAGATTATCATTGATAGCAATTTTGAAACCAGTATAAAGGGTCTTTATTCTATTGGAGACGGCGGTGGACTTACGAGAGGACTTATGCAGGCATCCATTTCTGGAGTGCATCTTGCAAGAGTTATTGTTAAGGAATTCGAGTCTTAAATGGAAGAAAAAGGGTTAGCTAATGCTAGCCCTTTTTTGAGCCTTTTAGAGGCTCTTTTTTTATGCTGTTTTCCTTGCAAAATGTAGATAAATATAGTATAATTAAATAGTGTATAATTATAGGCCGTATTGCGCCTAAATTTGGCACGCTTTCGGAGGAAAAATGAAACGATTTATAAACGATATTAAGAAATATTTCAAATATACAATATATGCTGCAAAAGCGGAATTGAAATCTGAGGTTGCAGGATCATATCTAGGATGGATGTGGTGGTTTTTAGAACCATTTTGTTTCATGTTAATATATGCTTTCTTATGTACATATATATTTAACGCTAAAGAACAATATATGTTAGCGTTTGTGTTTATAGGAAATACAATATGGACATTTATTAATAAATGTATGACAGCGTCTGTAAAGACAATATCTTCAAACAAGAATATAGTAACTAAGGTTTATCTACCTAAGTTTATACTAGTAATAGTTAAACTATTAGTGAACTTCTTTAAGTTGTTAATATCACTAATTATAGTTGCTGGAATAATGTTAATATATAGAGTTCCAATAGCGCTTGCAATGTTAGAAATGGTACCGATATTAATACTATTATTTATATTAACATTTGGAGTTTGTGTAATATTATCTAACTATGGAGTATTCTTTGAAGATTTAGTAAATATTGTAAACATACTACTTAAGTTTACATTCTATTTTTCAGGTATATTCTATTCAGTATCTACTAGAATACGAGCACCATATGGTCCGCTTTTGGCAAGAGTAAATCCAGCGGCATTTTTAATAGAACAATCTAGAGACGTTTTACTAAGAGGTACTCACATGAGTATTGAATGGTTTGTAATTTGGTTAATAATTGGACTAGCAATTTCAGCTTGGGGTGTAAGACTAATATACAAAAACGAAAATGACTATGTAAAGGTAATGAATGGGTGATAGCCGTGGAAGAAAAAAAGAAATATGCAATATCTGTAAAGAACTTACATATATGCTATAGAAATATTAAAAAAACTTCTATAAGAAAAGCTTTCTTAAAGAAACAACCAAAGGTAGAATACTTTGAAGCAGTTAAAGGTGTAAGTTTTGATATAGAACAAGGAAAGATAGTTGGTATAGTTGGTAAAAACGGAAGTGGTAAATCTACTATGCTAAAAGCTATAGCAGGAATATTCTCAGCAGATAAGGGAACAATTAAATTATATGATAATACAATTTCACTTTTATCTATAGGGGTTGGCTTCCAACCAAAACTTACTGGATATGAGAATATATTCTTATCTGGTATGCTTCTAGGATTTAGCGAAGAAGAGATAAAAGAAAAAGTGGATAGCATTATAGAGTTCTCAGAACTTGGTAAAGCAATACATAAACCAGTTAGAGCTTATTCAAGCGGAATGTATTCTAAACTTGCTTTCTCAATAACAGCAATACTTGAAACAGATATACTTTTAATAGATGAAGTATTTAGCGTTGGAGATATTAAGTTTAAGGAAAAGAGCTATAACAAAATGAAAGAATTAATATCTAAAGAAGATAGAACAGTTGTTATAGTATCACATAGTATGAATGCATTAAAAGAACTATGCAATGAAATAATTTGGTTAAATGATGGTGTTATAATAGATCAAGGTGCACCAGAAGATATAATACCAAAATATGAAGAATATATGAGAAATTTAGATTAAGTATAAAGGGGTTAATATATGGGTAAATTAAAGAATAAAGTAATGGATGTAGCAAAAAAGAATGTAGTACTTAGAGTGGTAGCTAAAAAATCATTAAGAGCACTTAGAACAATGAAATATTTTAGATATTATTTAACAAATAAAGTAGATGATAAAACTATAGTATTTGAAAGTTTTATGGGAAGGGCGTTCTCAGATAGCCAAAAAGCATTATACAAAGAAATGTTAAAAGATGATTTCTTTAAGGACTATACTTTTGTGTGGGCGTTTAAGGGATGTGACAAATACAAATATCTAGAAGAAAACAATAATACAAAAGTAATTGAGTACGGTTCTAAAGATTTTATGAAATACATGGCTAAAGCTAAATGGTGGATTACAAACTCAAGATTACCAGAATATTTAATAAAGAAAAAATCTCAAAAATATATTCAATGTTGGCATGGTACACCACTTAAGAGACTTGGTTTTGATATTGAAGTTGAAGGTGGAAATGCACTTAATACATTAAAAGAAATAAAAGAGAAGTATGAAGATGATGCTAAGAGATATGATTATATGCTATCTCCATCAGCATTCTGTACTGAAAAATTTGTTTCAGCATTTAATCTTAAAAAATTAAAGAAAGAAGATGTATTAGTTGAACTTGGATATCCAAGAAACGATTATCTATTTAATCACACAACTGAAGATGTAGTAAAACTTAAAAACGAATTAGGTATACCACTAGACAAAAAAGTTATACTTTATGCTCCAACATGGAGAGATAACCAACATCAAGCAGGTGTAGGATATACATATGACTTGAATCTAGATTTTGATAGATTAAGAGAAAAAATAAGTGACGAATATGTAATAATATTTAGAACACATTATTTTGTTGCAAGTAAGTTTAATTTTGACAAATACAAAGGATTTATATTTAATATGTCAAGTCATGATGATGTTAACGAATGTTATATATTAAGTGACATCATAATAACAGACTACTCAAGCGTATTTTTTGATTATGCAAACTTAAAGAGACCTATGTTATTCTATATGTATGATCTTGACGAATACCAAGGAAAACTTAGAGATTTTTATTTTGGACTAGATGAACTTCCAGGACCAATTGTAAAAACTCAAGATGAGCTTGAAAATGAAATATTAAATATTAAAGATTATGATAAAAAGTATAATGAAAAATATACAGCATTTACAAATAGATTCACTTATTTAGATAGTGGAGATTGTAGTAAGAGGGTAATAGAAAAGATATTTAAATAGTAGAAGAAAGGAAGTAATAATGGAAAAGAAGATAAGCGTTATAATACCAACATATAATACAGAACAATATATAAAAGGCTGCGTAGAATCTGTATTAAATCAAACTTACCAAAACTTTGAAATAATAGTGGTAAATGACGGCTCTACAGATAACACGCTTAAAATTTTAGATGAAATAAAGTCAGATAAACTAGAAGTAATTACAATTAAGAACTCTGGACAAGGTTATGCAAGAAATATGGCGCTTAAAAAAGCAACTGGTGATTACATTATGTTCCTTGATTCAGATGATTATATAGAACCAGTTACATTTGAAGTAGCGGTAAAAAGAATAGAACAAGATAATTCAGACTTTGTATATTTTGATTACAAGTATTTGAAAGTAGAAAATAATGAATTGGTATATACAAGTAAAGAAGATTTCCTTAGTAAAAAAGAATTAAATGGAGAAGAGTGTATAGAAGTATTAAAGATTCCTCATTATTTTACAGTTAATAAATTATATAGAAAACAATTCTTGGTAGAAAATAAGTGTAAATATGGCGAAGGCTATATTTATGAAGATGTTGAATTTTGGGTTAAAGTTGCAACAAGTGCAAAAAAAATATCTTTAATTCATTCGCCATTATATGTAATTAGAACTAACGGAAAATCTACTACTCGTTCTAATCACAATACAGATAGACATGTAAAAGGATTTATAAATGCTTTTGATAATAGTATTAAATTAATAAAAGACGATAAAGCAAAATATATATTCTTAAATTATATGATGCAAAAGTTCTTAATTTATTACAGTAAGAGAACGCCAGGAAAGCTAAAGAAAAGTTTTTCAGAAGAGCTGTACAATAGATTAAAAAAATATAAACTATCAAAATTTGATAAGAATGATAAATTAATAAAATTAGGAATAAAATTAAAGGCAATGAATAGCTTAACAAAATTTAGATTTTATGCAGACATTGCTTGTAAGTTGAAGAAAAACTATAAAGACACTATAAAGAGTTTAAGAAACCTGAAGAACTACTTTACAGATAAAAACGAAGTATATTCAAGAAAGTATAAAAATAAAAAACAAGACAATATTTTATTTATGGGATTTGATTATAGATATACTGGTAATTCTAGATATTTATATGAAAAGATGTTAAAAGAAGGATATGAGAATTTATACTTTGTTACAAAAAGCGATTTAGTTAATGAAGAAAGAAGAATAGAGCCAAAATCTAAGAACTTTTATAAAATGCTTTATTCGTCTAAAATAGTAATATTTGAATCTTGGATACCTAAGGCGCTTGTAAAACCAGAAGATGCAATATGGATTAATTTATGGCATGGAACACCATTAAAGAAAATGCTTTATGATTCAAATGAAGAGGAAATACTAATAACAAATCCTGCACATAAAAGGGATAAGTTTAAGGCTATTAAAAAAATGGACTATTTATTATTAGATAATCCTAGTATATCTAAATATTTTGAAACAAGCTTTTTGATGAGCAAAGAACAGTTATTAGGATTTGGTTATCCTAGAGTAGAGTATTTAATAGAAAATAAAGATAATGTAGAGTTAAAAACTGAAATAAGAAAGAAATTGAATGTTGACGAGAATAAAAAAATAATTATGTACCTTCCAACTTGGAGAGATTATAATTATGGTAATTCTGAAGAATATGATTTTGCATATTTCTTAGATAAAGTTGCTTTAGAAAAAGAACTAAATGATGATAAATATGTAATAATTTCTAAAGATCACGCATTCTTAAGAAAAGCAAAAGATGTAACAGTAACAGATATAGAAACACAAGAATTACTACTTGTTAGTGATTTTGTTATTACAGATTATTCTTCAGTTATGTTTGATGCATTTGCAATAGATATTCCAGTTGGTATAATAGCAAAAGATTATGAAAAATATTCTAAATCTAGAGGATTATACGAAGATATGTGGAAAGATTTAAGCGACTTTACTGTAACAAATGAAAAAGATTTAGCTAAATTAATAAAAGAATATAAAATAAACGATAAATATAAATATGTAAAAGAAGAATATTGCTACAAATCTGAAGGTAGTATTTCAGAATTTATAAAAGATAAAATGAAAGATTAGAAGGGAGAAAAAATATGAGAAAAATATTAACATATGGAACATATGATGTTCTTCATAGAGGACACATAAACCTATTAAGAAGAGCAAAAGAAAGAGGAGACTATTTAATAGTTGGTATTTCTACAGATGAATTTAATGCCATAAAAGGTAAAAAATCATATTATGATTATGAAACAAGAAAAGAAATGCTAGAAGCAATTAAATATGTTGACGAAGTTATACCAGAGTGTGAATGGGACCAAAAACCAGGAGATATAGCAAAATATGGTGCTGATGAAGTAGTTATGGGAAGCGACTGGGAAGGAAACGAAAAATTTGAAGCTTTAAGAGAGTATTGTGATGTATACTATCTTCCAAGAACAGAAGGTATAAGCTCAACACAAATCAAATCAGAATTACATTTAATGGACGATAAGGCTGGTGTTTAATATAAAGAAGCTAGTTATTAAAATAGCAATATTTGTATTAAACGTAATGTATCTACCATTTAAATGTCTAAAAACTAAACACAAATTAACATATATAAGCAGACAATCAGATACACCATCTATAGATTTTACTTTGTTACACAACAAGATGAAAGAGTTAGATAGTGATTTAATACAAGTAATGCTTACTAAAAAAATAGGAAAAGGTATAATGGGGAAAATTAAGTATGGATTACATACTTTTGTACAAATGTATCATATAGCAACTTCAAAGGTTGTTGTAATAGATACATATATAATTCCTGTTAGTGTTCTTAAACATAAGAAGAGTTTAAGAGTTGTGCAAATCTGGCATGCATTAGGAGCAATAAAACAATTTGGATATCAAGTAATTGGTAAAAAAGAAGGTAGCTCAAGTGATGTTGCATATACAATGAAAATGCACAATAACTATGATGCTGTAACAACATCTAGTAAAGTTACTGCAAAATTCTTTGCTGAAGCATTTAATACAGATATTAGTAAGATAAAAGTTGTTGGAATGCCTAGAGTAGATGATATTTTAGGAGACAATAGAGATACTGAAGTGTTAGATGCAAATCCAAAATATAACGGAAAGAAAACAATATTATACATTCCTACATTTAGAAAAAACGATACTGTTTATACAGAAGACATTATAAAATTAGTAGATACAAACAAATATAATTTAGTAATAAAATTACATCCATTAGATAACACGGTTGTAGATGACAAATATCTTGTAAAAGGAGATTTCACTACATATGATATGATGAAGTTTGCAGATTATATAATAACAGATTATTCTGCAACAGCAATAGAAGCAAGTGTACTTAATAAACCGTTATTTTTGTATGTTTATGACATAGATAATTATAGTGAGATTAGAGGACTAAACGTAAACCTTACAGAAGAATTAAAGACAAGTACATTTAAGGAGTTTAAGGATATATTAAACATTATTGAAAATGGTAATTATGACTTTAAATCTTTAGAAGCTTTTAAGAATAAATATGTTGAAACACATAATATAAATAACACAGAAAGTGTTTGCAATTTAATAACAGAGTATTTGAAATAAATAATAATTCCTAATATAACATAGAAGTTATACTAGGAATTATTTTTGTTAAAAAGCTACAAGATAAAATTTTCTGTCGAATTACGCGGTCGATTTTTCTTGCAAATTAGGCG
>JAFXEC010000065.1 GCA_017521005.1 Clostridia bacterium
CTTGCAAATGTATTTATTTTATATAGCAAATATATACTTCCTACTAAAACTATTTTGTACATTATTTCATCTGTATTTTTGAACGAAAGTGGAATTATTAACACAACTACCACTATATTTTGCATAAGAAGATTTAACAAAAATGTCTTTAGCCAGGTAAAGAATAGTGAGCAAGTATTATTAGATGCAGCAAACATTATTGCAACAGGTGCTAATAGTATTAAAATAACGATAGTTACATACCTAATAGCAAAATTTATTAACATTGACGATGCGCCAATCGAAACAACTCCTTTAATAATTCCATCTATAGACACCGCATCAGTTGACATGTGTTTTTCTACATCAATTATACACTCTTTAAGATTTACAAAAGATATATCTGTTTTTGCCACGTCTTTTCCAACACTTAAAACAATATCTGTAAATATATTATTTATATCTAATATTGTTTCTACTATATACATGCTTGAAGAACTGAGAATTAAAAATACAGATAATTTGAAAACAAACTTAAATAGATTTTCTTGCTTATTTCCGCTATATACAGATATCATGTATGTTATTAAATAAAAAACTATAAATAAAATTGAAATACTTATTAGAATTAAAAGTATATTTGAATCAACATCTTTTGTTTGAAATTTATTAAGCGGTTCTTCTTTTAAGATATCTGGCGTGATTTTATATAACCTATCTAACAAGGCAAACACTTCAGTTTCTACCGTTCCAAAGAACTTTTCTAAAAGAAGATTAAGATTATTTAATACGTTTTCTCCCATTAGACAATTTCCTCAATAAATTTAATTATTAAATCTATTAACTGTATTGTTAAATATCCTATTATGGCATTTATTATTGTTCGCTTTCCAAGGATTAGTTTTTCCTCGTCACCAAAACTAAGTTTGCGTATCATGACTCCTGTAGCTATAGCAACGCCCGCGGCTGGAGTTGCTAATTTTTCTAGATAAGTTAATATCTTCTTCAATGCCGTATTAAGTTTATTTATCAATGTAGGTGTACTTGCTGCAGCATATACATTCGTAATACTCACTACAATTATTGATATAAGAACTATTAAGCATATTATTTTTTTATTTTTATTCATTCACTTCCACCTCTTAAACATAACTTTCTTTGGTTCTTTCATTCCTTCTTTGCCTATAAACAAAACTAACGCTTCAAATGTTTTTAATTCTCTTGTAAAGAAGTTTTCATCATATTCATTTTCTTTTGTTTCAACATAATTTAACGTTTTAGATATGCTACTTTTTGTATTCTTAAATCCCTCCTTAAACATATATTTTTTACTTTCTGTTGATGATTCGCTTACACTTTTGTTTTCTCTGACTATATTGGTTTTTCCAAGCTGTTTTATAACTTCTGAAACTGTATATATATCGTCATTTCTAAACCAAATTTTATTTACAAGGTTTTGTATTATTACTCTTGTATGATCTTCGCTTTTTAATGTGGATTTTAATGACGAATAGCTCTGCGTACTTATTATGTTTATACATTTTGCTTCTCTAGATAAAGATAAAAAATTACTATCTGCTACATTGCAAAATTCTTGAAACTCATCTGCGATAAAAAATAATGGTATTGGATTAGAAATATTAGATAAAACATATTTTTGAAATTCCAACTTTAAGATTGTTGCTAAAATTTTAGATAGTGTCCTATTTTCACCAATTGGCACACTTAATACTACTATACTTTTTTCATTAAAGGTAATTAATTCTTTTCTCCCTCTATCGCAGAATTGATTATATACATCGTATTCCGTAACAAGAGGTATTGTAAATCTTGTTATTTCAGATTTTATTATACCCTTTATTCTCGAATCTAGCGGTTCAAATTCTTTTGTAAAGAAATTAATCATATTTGTTATTTCAAAGGCTAATTTATCTTTTGGTGGGCTTTTAAGCACACTTTCTTTTACATCATTCAAACATTCCTTTAGATATTTTTCTTCTACTACCAATCTGTGTAATTCTAACATATTAAACTTATTCAAATATTTCATTAAAACAAATATATTCGTTAAAAAGTTTTCGACTTTATCTAACCAATATGAATCACTATTGTTGTTTGTAGATAACAATTCTAATATTTGTTTTATACGCCCTGCTAATTCTAATGAACTTGTATTGTTACTTAATATTTCAAAATATTTACTCGAACCTTTAGATATTATTTTAAGGTCTGTAATTCTTCCGCATCTTTTGCACATTTCTTCTACCCTATCCACAAAGTTGCCTTTTACATCTAATATTAGTCCACTCTTTCCACTTTTTAATAATGGATATATTAGTCTAGAAATAGCGCCGCTTGTTTTTCCACTTCCGATACTCCCGCTAATTAATACATTTTGATATAAAGCATCTTCTAATATGCTTATGCATTCACCATTTTCATCATAGGCTATGTCATAACTAACAACTTGTTTTTCTTCTATCTTTTCATCATTTACTACTTCTTTAATATTTCTTTTAATAAATAACAATATTTCTGTTTTGAAATTCCAAACTATTATATAAGAAAAAACAAGCCCTGACATGTTATATACAAATTTAATCGTATTGAATTTGTTAGTAAACAATATACTTAGATTAATAATCTTATATCCAATATTTAGATACAATGGGGTTATTCCAAAAATATATGAAGATATTCCAAATATAACAAGATAAAAAATTAACGCAATAAAAAACAATATTATTAAATCTATATGATTAAACTTAACTAATTCATTAAAGAGTGTATTACCCTCATTCTTACTTTCGTAATTTATTTTACTTCCACTAGTTGTATACAATAACTTAGAATCCAAAAAATTATATATA
>JAFXEC010000010.1 GCA_017521005.1 Clostridia bacterium
GTTTTAAGACCGTCTGTTTCTTTGGCAGCTAGAGAGACTAGAATGCTTGAATCTAAACCACCTGAAAGCATACAAGCGCTACCTAAAGAGTAATCTCTATTAAATGAAGATATAACCAAATCTTTTGCTTTGGATATATTTTCTTCTAGAGCATCTGCATTTGGCTGTTTAGATAAATCCCAATAACAATATTCTTTAAATCCAGAACCATTTAATATGCCGTAATGACCTGGTTTAATCTGTAATATGTCCTTAAAAAATGTTTTCCCTGGAGTGTGTGCAGGCCCAAAACCAAATATTTCACAAATCTCGTCTTTAGATATGCAAGGTGTAATAGATGAATTAGATAAAATATCTTTAATGCTATTTGCAAATATATATTCTGTATCTGTAGCGGCATAATATATAGGTTTAGTACCAAGCCTGTCTCTAGCAATAAAGACTTCGCCGGCCTTTAAATCTATAATTCCTAGACTAAAACTGCCGTCAATATGGTTTAATAGATCTGTGCCAAATGTTGTGTAAAGATTTAATATAGTTTTAGCGGTCTCAGACTCAATTAAATGCGTTTCTTTATTACAAATGTTAAATAACCTTCCAGAGAAGAAAACTATGTAATTTTCGGTTTTGAAAGCTTGCCCGTTATAATTAACACCGCTAGGTGTTATGTTGTATTCTAAAATATGACCAAAATATTTCATACGTACCTCCTAAATATATAATAATATATATTTAACAACCAAATTAAATATTACGAAATGATTGAATGTGAATTGAAAAAGCAAGGGAAATAATATACAATATACTTTAGAAAAAATAATAAGAGGATTAAAATAAAATGATAATAAATTTAATGTTAATATATGCAATTATTACAATAATATCTTTTGCGATTTCCCTAAAATTAAATATGAGAATTGCAATAACAGTATTAATTACTATGTTTAGTTTAAGTTTAATGCAATATGTGTTAGGAATAGTTGGACTTTTAGCAACAGGCAAAATATTTACTTACATATTAATGATGCTTTGCTTTATATATGTCGTTTACAAAATTGTTAAAGAAAAAAATATGAAAGTATTTTTGAAAGAAAACTTACTGGATTTATTAGTGTTCTTTATAACATATCTCGTAACAATTATAGTTCTGAAAGACAAAATGGTAACGACACATAATGAATTATCTCATTGGGCTTTATCTGTAAAAGAAATGTTATATAATAATGTACTATCGTCAGATAATTTGTTGTATGCAGGATATCCGCCAATAATGAGAGTATGGGGATACTGGTTTTGCAACTTCTTTTCAGATTTTAAGGATGGATATATATATATATCAAATGCAATATTACAAGCAAGCATTGTAAATGGTATAGTACTATTGATTTGTAAAAAGAAGATGATTCAAAGTGTTTTAAGTATAGTGTTGGCAAATGTTATGATGTTTGTAACGAGTTTTTTGTATTATACTTCTTTATTCCCAGATGTAATGTTATCACTTTTATTTGTATTATGTATTGCATATATGTATGACAAAACAAAACTTGGATTAACAGATGTTGTAATATTAACTATCGTTTTGGTATTTATTGAATTAACCAAAGAGATCGGGTTATTATTTATTTGTGTAATATTACTTTATTACTTAATGCATCAAAAAGAGTATGTTGACAAAAAGAGTTACTTACTATTTACGGTGATTATTATGTTTTCAGTGGTACTGTTAGCTAAAACTACCTGGACAACGTATCTTAGATTAAATAATCAACTGCAAGCTTGGGATATGAGTGGGCTTAATATTAAGAGCATAGTTGGTTTTTTGCTTGGAAAGGGTGAAGAATATCAGTATGATACGGTTATTAAGTATTTTAAAAGTATATGTACGAGTGAAAATATAAAGGTGTTTAAAATTAACTTGCCTGTGATATACATTATAATTATAACATTATTATTGATGTATGTAATGTATAGAGTAAAGAATAATTCAAACAAAATAAAAAAAGTTTTAATAGCAACTATGGTTTTCGATACAGTATTTATAATTGGTTTGTTAGTAATGTATATGTTTTCTTTTGCTGAATTTGAAGCAAAAGAGTTGTCTGCTTTTGTAAGATACATTCAAATGGTTGATATAATTAACATTGGTGCGCTACTTATAATTATTATGGATAATAATTTGAATTCATACATATTAGTAGTAATGATTGTAATTTTACAATTATCTAGCAACAGGCCATACACAACTTTTATGAAATACAAATACAACAATTTGCTTAGTTTAAGAACGCGAAAACAATATGAAAATATAATTAAGTATAAAGAACTCTTTAACGAGCAAGACAAAATATATATAGTAACAGATTATTCAAACGATCAATACGAAGAAAGAAAAAGAGAATTAGCGTTACTTAATATTAGATATGAATTAGTGCCGTATAAAACATACATGTTGGACATAGAAGATAAAGGTATAGACACAATAATAGAAAAATTGCAATGCGGTTATACATATGTGTACTTTAATAGGGCAACTAATGCGGTTATAGAAAAATATGACCAGCTTTTAAGTGATTCTACGGAAAGGATTACGACAGGAGCATTATTTAAGATTATATATATAGAAGATGAAATAAGGATAGAAAAAGTAAAGCCTTAGCAATTTAAACTTTACAAAAAATATATTATATGATAGAGTTTCATTATATAAAGTATTAGAACAAAAGAATAGGAGAGAAAAAATGAAAAAAGGAATATCTTTAATAGTTTTAGTTATTACAATAATAGTAATGATAATATTAGCCGCAGCTGTAGTAATATCTTTAAATAGTACAAATTTAATAGACAAAGCAAATACAGCAACTGCTTCTATGAACGAGAAGCAAATACAACATGCGGCATCGCTATTGTGGGCTGAAGCATATATGGATGGAATAAAAACTCAAGAAGGATTAAATGAAGTAGTAGTGGAAGGATTAAAAGAAATTGTTGGTGAAAATAATCTAGTAAATTACGATGTGACCGTATCTGAAACAGGAGTAATAGTAACTAAAAAGGATACAGTTACCGACACTACTGCAAAATTAGCAGGAACATGGGTATTGAATTCAACAATAACAATGCCAACTACAGCAATATCTGAAACGGGATTAAAATATACATCAAATAATGAAAGTTTCGAAGGCATTGAAGTAGGAACGTCAAGTTTAGTATATACATATTCAACAGAAACAGCATCGATTAATAAATATAATTTTGTACTTACAGCTACACACGTTGGAGGGCCTGGTGATGAAGGCGCGGGAGATGATAGTAGTTCTACAACAGGTACTGTAGAAGCATATATAAATGGATGGACAAATACTGCGTATTGTACAGTAGATTTTGGAACAACGGCGCAAACAGTATCTAAAGATTTTTATAATTGGTTAGTAGCAAATGCTACACAACAAACAACTGTTATAAGTGGCATATGGGTATTTAAATCAACAATAGTAATGCCAACTACAGCAATATCCGAAACAGGATTAAAATATACATCGAATAACGAAAGTTTCGAGGGTATTGAAGTAGGAACGACAAGTTTAGTATATACATATTCAACAGAAATGGCATTAAGCAGACCTTCATCTAATACAAAGTATGATTTTGTACTTACAGCTACACACGTTGGAGCGCCTGGTGATGAAGACGCGGGAGATGATAGTAGTTCTACAACAGGTACTGTAGAAACATATATAAATGGATGGACAAATACGGCGTATTGTACGGTAGATTTTGGAACAACAGACCAAGAAGTTTCAATGGCTTTCTATAATTGGCTTAATGCAAACGCAACGATTAATAGTTAATAAAAAGATGTGGACATATGTGTCTACATCTTTTACTATTGAAAAACGTGGAAGTTTATGTGGAAGTTTATATAGAATGTGTAAAGGGGTATTAATATGAAGAAAATAATAATATGGGGCATCGTTATAATGACTGTAACAATACTATTTATTGTAATGAATATTTCAATTAATGACGGAGCAGGGGAATATTTAAATAATATAATAGAAGGACCGTCAGAAGGAATTGTTACGCAAGGGGCGGTAGTAAGTTATACTTTAGATATATACAATAAAGAAAATATAGATAATATAGAAGCTAATGTTATAAATTCTATTGGTACAGATGTTGCTGATGTATATATCAGTAAGAAGATGGACGGATATATATTTAGTATTGATACATCCACCTTAAATGCTGGCATATATACGATTAAGTGTATTGTTAAAATAGACAATGAGGTAAAAACATATATTAGTGATAAATTTGAAGTAATAATAAAAGATATATAATATGTTACTTGCAAAAATATTTTTCTTGATGTAGTATATACGTATATTAGGAGGAAGATATATGGGACTTACAACAAGTACAGAAATGTTTAAGAAAGCTTATGAAGGTGGATATGCAGTCGGCGCATTTAATGTAAACAATATGGAAATAATACAAGGAATAATGGATGCGGCAATAGAAGCAAATTCGCCAGTAATATTACAAGTATCTAGCGGAGCTAGAAAATATGCGAATGCAATATACTTAAGAAAATTAGTAGAAGCAGCTATAGAAGATGCTAAAGCTAAAGGAAAAGATATAGATGTAGTACTTCATTTA
This sequence comes from Clostridia bacterium, assembly GCA_017521005.1. Taxonomy (GTDB): domain Bacteria; phylum Bacillota; class Clostridia; order TANB77; family CAG-465; genus UMGS1649. The sequence continues at coordinate 4,660 of JAFXEC010000010.1, forward strand.
GATCATGGAGATACTTTTGAACTATGTAAAGATTGTATAGATAGCGGCTTTACATCAGTTATGATAGATGGTTCTAAATATTCTTTTGAAGAGAATGTAGAGCTTACTAAGAAAGTAGTAGAATATGCACATCCAAGAGGTGTAGTAGTAGAAGCAGAACTTGGTAAACTTGCTGGAATAGAAGATGATGTAAATGTATCAGAAGAAGATGCTAAATTTACATCTCCAGATGAAGCGGTTAAATTCGTAGAACTTACAGGTTGTGATTCTTTAGCAATAGCTATTGGTACAAGCCATGGAGCATACAAATTTAAAGGTGAACCAAAACTTAGAATAGATATATTAAAAGAAATAACAGATAGACTTCCAGGCTATCCATTAGTATTACATGGAGCATCATCTGTGCCACAAGAATTTGTAGAGATGTGTAACAAATATGGTGGCAATATTCCGGGAGCTAAAGGTGTTCCAGAAGAATTACTAAGAGAAGCAGCTAAATACGGTGTATGTAAAATAAACATAGATTCAGATATACGTTTAGCAATGACAGCTAACATTAGAGAATGTTTCACCGAATCTCCAGAAGTATTTGATCCAAGAACATATCTTGGTAAAGCAAGAACTGCTGTAAAAGATATGGTTAAACATAAAATAGTAAACGTTTTAGGTAGTGAAAACAAAATGTAATTATATTAAATAAATTAAATCCAGAATAAGTGTTGACAAACATTTGTTCTGGATTTATAATATGTTAATACAAATTATTGGAGGTAAAAATATGAAGCAAAAAATTGTAAGTACTGAAATAATAGTAAAAGAAAATAAAATAGGAATTTTAAGAGTTGGAAATGTTAATTATATATCGCTTACCGATTTAGCAAAATATCAAAATTCGTCAGATCCATCGTTTACAGTTAAGAATTGGCTTAGAAGAATTACAACAATAGATTACATAGGGTTATGGGAACAAATTCATAATATGGATTTTAATTTGGTCGAATTCGACCAAATTAAAACTGAATATGGTAAGAATTCATTTGCAATGTCTCCAACACAATGGATAAAAAGGACTAATGCAATAGGAATTGTTTCTAAAGGTGGTAGATATAGCATAGGAACATATGCCCACCCGGATATAGCTTTTGAATTTGCCAGTTGGCTGTCCCCAGAATTTAAATTGTATTTGATAACTGAATTTGAAAGATTGAAAAGCAATGAGGCTTATCAACAAAAATTGGACTGGCAGGCAAACAGGATTCTGGCTAAATTAAATTACGCAGTTCATACAGATGCGATAAAAGAATATATAGTACCTACGCTTACCGAAGAACAACTGAAATATGTTTATTCGGAAGAAGCTGATGTACTCAATGTGGCACTGTTTGGTATGACAGCAAAACAGTGGAGAGAGAGCAACCCAGAGCTGGCTAAAAAAGGTAATATTAGAGATTATACAGATTTATTACATTTGGTTATATTAAATAATTTGCAAAACACTAATGCTGAACTAATAGAAAACAAAATTTCTCAAGTTGAGAGGTTGATAAAGCTAAACAATTCTGCTAAAAGACAAATGAAAGTTTTGCAAAATAATAAAAATATAAAAGCATTAGAAAAACTGCAAGAACAAGTAAACGATGAAAAATTTTTATTAGAATAAAGTTTCTTGCCATTTTATACATACATGTGATATAATATGCTAGTAAAATTTATATAATTGAAGGGAGAATAATAAATGAAAATATTAGTATTAAACTGTGGAAGCTCATCATTTAAATACCAATTAATAAATATGGATAATGATGAAGTTATATGTAAAGGAAATTATGAAAGAATAGGTATGGATGGTTCATTCTTAACTCACAAATTTGGTGATGAAAAGAAAGTATATGAACAACCTGCTAAAAACCATGAAGAAGCTATTAAGTTTACAATGTCTAAATTTGTAGAACCAGGTATAGCAGTTATATCATCTTTAGATGAAATAGATGCTATGGGACATAGAATAGTTCATGGTGGTGAAAGATTTACATCATCAGTAATAATAGATGATAGTGTAATTGAAGGAATAAAGGATGCAGTTAAATTTGCACCACTTCATAACCCAGCACACTTACAAGGTATAGACGCATGTATGAAAGCTCTTCCTGGCAAACCAAATGTTGCTGTGTTTGATACAGCATTTCATCAAACAATGCCAAAAGAATCATATATTTATCCAATACCATATGAATATTATGAAAAATATGGTGTAAGAAAATATGGTGCTCATGGTACATCACACAAATATGTAACTGGAAGAATAGCAGAAATAATGGGACGTGACGATCTTAAAGTAATAAGCTGTCACATAGGTCAAGGTGCAAGTATTTCAGCAGTTAAAGACGGTAAATGTGTAGACACAAGTATGGGTCTTACACCACTTGCAGGAATACCAATGGGATCTCGTTCTGGAGATTTAGACCCATCAGTAGTTACATATATTATGGATAAAGAAAATCTTTCTCCTAAGGAAATGGAAACTATATTAAATAAAAAATCTGGTCTTTTAGGAATGTCTTGTGTATCCGCAGATAATAGAGATATTGAAGCAGCAATACACAATGGAGACGAAAAAGCTCTTCTTGCTATGAAACATTATACATACAAAATAGCAGGATATATAGCTAATATGGCAACTGCAATGAATGGCGCAGATGTAATCGTATTTACGGCTGGTGTTGGTGAAAGAGGCGAAAAAGAAAGATGGTTAATCTGTGAAAGATTAGGATTTATGGGAGTAGAACTAGATAAAGAATTAAATAAAACAAGAGCAGAAGAAAAAGAAATATCTAGTGCAAATTCTAAAGTTAAAGTTTGGATAGTTCCAACTGAAGAAGAATTAATGATAGCTCGTGAAACAATGGCTTTAATTAAATAATTAGGAGGAAATATATATATGAAGATATTAGTGTTAAACTGTGGTAGTTCATCTTTGAAATACCAATTAATAGATATGGAAACAGTAAATGTTTTAGCAAAAGGTAATTATGAAAGGATAGGCGAAGACGAAGCCTTTCTTACACATAAAGTAGGAGGAGAAAAACTCGTAATAAATAAAGGAGTAAAAACTCATGATCAAGCGCTAAACGAGATTATTTCATGTTTATTAAGTCCACAGTTTAGCACTATTTCTAGTTTAGATGAGATTTCTGGTGTAGGGCACAGAATAGTTCACGGTGGTGAAATATTTAAAGGTTCTGTATTAATAGATGATAAAGTAATAGAAGATATTAAAGCATGTGCAGTATTTGCACCTTTACACAACCCAGCAGCAGTTCAAGGAATTCTTGCTTGTAAAGAATTAATGCCTAACACTCCAATGGTTGCAACTTTTGATACAGCATTTCACCAAACTATGCCTAAAGAATCATATATGTATCCAATACCTAAAGAATACTATGAAAAATATGGTATAAGAAAATATGGCGCTCACGGAACATCGCATAAGTATGTAGCAAATAGACTTGCAGAATTAATATCTAAACCTATAGAAGAATTAAAAATTGTAACTTGTCATTTAGGTCAAGGTGCAAGTATATCTGCAGTAGATGGCGGAAAATGTATAGATACAAGTATGGGACTTACTCCTTTAGGTGGTATAGCAATGGTAACTCGTTCTGGAGATTTAGATCCATCAGTAGTTACATATATTATGGATAAAGAAAACATATCTCCTAAAGATATGGAAAATATATTAAATAAAAAATCTGGCCTTTCTGGAATGACTGGCCTTGCACCAGACTTTAGATATATAGAATCTGTATCTAATGAAAACACAGAAGCAGCTTTAGCAGTAGATGTATTTACATCTAAAGTTGCAGAATATATAGCAAGATATGCAGCTAAAATGTCTGGAATAGATTGCATAGTATTTACAGGTGGAATTGGAGAAAACCAAATAAATGTACGTACTAAAGTGTGTGAAAGATTAGGATTTATGGGACTTACAATAGATAAAGAATTAAACAATGTTAAGTCTGAAGAAAGAAAAATATCTACAGAGGATTCTAAAGTATTAGTATATATTATTCCAACAGAAGAAGAGTATATGATAGCTAAAGACACATTAGAATGTATAAATGTTAAATAAGGAGATGAGCCATGACTTACGAACAAGCACATGAGTTACTAAAAAAATATAATCAACTACATTTGTTAGTATCATACAACGATTTAACAGATGAAGAAAAAAGAGAATTATTACAAAGTATAGCAGAAATAGATTTTGAACAGGCAATGAGCCTTACAAAGATTTCTAAAGAACAAATAAATCTTGGAGAGATAACACCTGTTACAAGTGTTACAGATATAGATTTTTCAAGTGAAGAAAAAGAAGAAATAAAAGCTTTAGGACGAAGTGTAATTTGTAATAAAGAATACGCAGTAATAACAATGGCAGGAGGACAAGGAACAAGACTTGGACATTCAGGCCCTAAGGGAACATATATGTTGAACCTTAATACAGGAGATAAATACATATTCCAAATTTTTGTAGAAAATCTTTTGGAAGCATATAAAAAGTATGGAGTATATATTAACTGGTATGTTATGACTAGTGTTGCAAATCATGAAGAAACAGTAAAATTCTTTGAGGATCATAATTATTTTGGTTATCCAAAAGATAAAATAACATTCTTTAGTCAAGGAGAACTGCCAATAACAGATACAGAAGGAAATCTTGTGCTAGAGTCTAAGGAAAAAGTATTCAAGGCAGCAGATGGTAACGGTGGAATATTTAATGCTATGTCTAGACATGGTATAACAAATAAATTAAAAGCAGATGGTGTTAAATGGGTACTAATTACAGGAGTGGATAATATTCTTGTAAATATGGCAGACGAAATGTATATAGGATTAACTGCTAGAAGTAATACATTTAACGGAGTTAAAGCTATAGAAAAAACAATACCTGGTGAAAAGGTTGGTGTGTTCTGCAAAAGAGGCGGTAAACCTAGCATAGTAGAATATTCTGAAATGGATGATGATATGAGAAACGCCAAAGCTGATGATGGTAGCTTGCTATATAAAGATGCAAATATAGTTAACCATTTATTAAGCATTGAACTTTTAGAAAAAATCCAAAATGAAAGATTGCCAATACATAGAGCACATAAAAGCTTAAATTATATAGATAGAGATGGGAATTTTGTAATAGCAACTGATCCAAATCTATACAAATATGAATGCTTCATATTTGATTATTTTGGCATGGTAGATGATGTAATGATATATAGGGTAGATAGAAATAAAGAATTTGCACCTGTGAAAAATAAAGAAGGAGCAGATAGCCCTGCTACTGCAACAGCTTTATATAACGCGTTACATTAATACATAAATATACAAAAAAGAAAGAGGTAAAATATGAGTAAATTAGAAGAAATTAAAACAAAACTTGCTACTTATGGTCAAGAACACCTAGTGGCTTTTGTAGGTGAATTAAGCGATTCTGAAAGAGAAAGCCTTTTAACAAGACTAGAAACTTTAGATCTTGAACTTGCAAAGAAACTTTATGATGGCAGAAATGATATATCTACAGGGGATGACAAAATAGAACCAATGGCATATGTAGATAGATTAAAACTATCTGATGAAGAAAATGCTAAATACATAGCTATAGGTGAAGAAATTCTTAAAGCAGGTAAATTTGCAAGTGTTACTATGGCAGGAGGACAAGGAACAAGACTTGGACATTCTGGTCCTAAAGGAACATATATTGGTAGAGGTTGGAGAAACTAAATCTTTATTTGAAATTACTTGTGAAACATTAAAAAGAGCATACGTTAAATATAACGCATATATTCCTTGGTATATTATGACTAGCCGTGAAAATAACGATGATACAGTTAAATTCTTTGAAGCTAATAATTACTTTGGCTATCCAAAAGAATATGTAGCATTCTTCAAACAAGGCGAACTTCCAATGATAAGAGAAGACGGAAAAATTCTTCTTGAAACTAAATCTATGGTAAGAGAAGCTGCCGATGGTCATGGTGGCATATTTGAAGCTATGAATAAAAATGACATAGTTAAAGATATGAAGAACCGCGGAATTGAATGGATATTTATAGGTGGTATAGATAACATATTGTTAAATGTAGTTGATCCGTTGTTTATTGGTATGGCTAAGGATGCAGGTGTTAAAGCCGCTTCTAAAACAATAGTTAAAGCAAACCCAGCAGAAAAGGTTGGTGTGTTCTGTAAGAGAAATGGTAGACCAAGCGTTATAGAATATTCTGAAATATCCGAAGAAATGGCTAACTTAAGAGATGAAAATGGAGAACTTTTATATGGAGAATCTCACATACTATGTAACTTGTTTAATATAGATGCATTAGAGCTTATAGGGCACGAAAAATTGCCTTACCACGCAGCACATAAAAAGAGTAACTATATAGCAGAAGATGGCTCAGAATTCGTTCCAGAAGCTCCTAACGCATATAAATTTGAAGCATTCATATTTGATGCGTTTAGTAAGGTAGAAGACATGTTACTTCTAAGAAGCTTAAGAGAACATGAATTTGCGCCAATTAAAAATAAAGAGGGAGTAGACAGTCCAGAAACAGCAGTCGCTTTATATAAAGCACATTGGAATATATAAAACATAACAGCATAGCGTTTTACGTTATGCTGTTTAATATTATCGTGAGGGTATGTGTACAGCAATTACAATTTGGTACACATATTTTTATTGGCAAGCCTATGTATATTCGTCTGATTATATATATTGTTCCATTGTTTATACTTATAACAATAGAATTTGTTTCTATATTTAAGACATTTAAATAATATCCATTTTGAAGGGATATGTATGTGTTATTTGGACTTAGAATATCTGTTATCATTTTATTACATGTTTTGCATTTACAACACAAGCAATCATTTATGCTAATATTTATATTTTGATTATCCATAATGCCTCCTAAACTAACGCGCAACATCTACTTGAAGCAAATAATTGTACCTTGAAAGTACCGCTATCTAAAGGTAGGTCGATAAGTATTGTTTCGCCGTTATTTATTGTAAATGTAAGATTAAGGTTTAGAGTAGAGTTGTTTATAAGGACAGTTAATGAATCATTAGAAGCGCTTTGTACATTTATTGTGTAGCCATAATATAAATCTATTGTTGTACTATTTGATAAATTTGTATATACCTTTTCGGAGACAATAGGGACTCCGCTTTGACAGATTCTAAATCTAACTGCTAAGAAATAACACATATTTTCCATAATACCACCTATATTTTTATATATTACAGTATATGTTTATTATTGCTAAATATTTACCTTTATGATAGTATAACTGTATATTAGAGGTGAAGTATGACAAAAGAATATATTAACTCAAAAGGTAAAAAGTTTATTGGACATTTGGTGTTAAATCCAAATGGGGATAATGCACTGCCATATATATTGGTTGTGCCAAAAGATTTGGACAATGGTAAAAATGTTGTATTAGAGAGCGTTAATTACGAAGGAACAAATGATCCGATGAGAATTGCAGATAGGGTAATCGAAGGATTAAGAGGTACGGTAGAAATTGTAGACGACGCACCAATATTAATACCATTTGTGCCAGATGTAAAAGGTGGAAGACCATACTACCAACAATTATCTAGAGAATGTTTTGAAGGAGAGTATCCTATAGATTTCGATAGAGTGGATTTGCGAGTATTAGATACATTAAAAGAAGCAAGAGAGTTAATAGAACAAGAATATAAAAAGAAAACTGAAGAGAAAGTTTTTCTTAATGGTTATTCTTCTTCTGGAGTATTTGCACAAAGATTTGCAATGTTACATCCAGAGGTTGTAGATAGAGCATTAATTGGAGGTGCAGCAGGTACTATACCAATTCCAACAGATGAATTAGAATATCCATTTGGCACAAAAGATTTTAAGAGATTATTTGGTAAAGAATTTAATTTAGAAGCGTATAAGCAAATTGAGTTTGCGTATTATGTTGCAGAACTCGAGGCAAACAAGGAAGCGTGGGAATTTGATACTGAAGGAAGAGTAGTAAAAAGAGATGATAAAGGAAATCCAACAGACAAAACACAAGTTATTGCACCAATGCACGACATGTCATATTTAGTAAGAGCAACAGGTGTTAAGCAAGGAAGAGAACAAAGAGCTGTATGGGGAAAAGATTTGGCGGATAGATATGAAAATTGTTTAGCATACTACGCTGCAAATGGATATAACATAAGTAGCAAGATATATAAAGGGTCTTCACATGGCGGAATATACAATTCTTCTAATCCATCAAGATTAGGAGTATTAAAAGATATTATAGGTTTTTATAAACATCACAAACCATTAGAACAAGATGAGTATAGTGCAGAAAGAATTTCTATGGATAAGCAAAGAGAACGTGAAAGAATAGCTAAAAGTTATGAGGATAGATAAATGAGAAAGAGAACAAAAAGAAAACTAATTAAAATTTGTATTTTGGCAGTTTTAATTTTCCTAGCTATTATTGTTATTAGAATTAATAATAAGAAAAATGAAGTGACAAAAAGTGAGGTAGACATTAAACTAGAAAAAGAGTTTATTGAAACTAAAAAACAAGCGGCGGAATTAAAAGCAAAAGCCCTTTCTATAGGTAAAAAAGATAATATCGAGATTTTAGAGTTTGTTATCAAATCGTTGCAAAACAACGGAATAGATACAAATAAATATTGGATTACAAATTACGATAAAGATATAGTTGTAGCTATGAAACATAAAGGCCTTTTAGTGGAAGCGGGGTATTATAAATCTGGAACTAATTTTAATGAAGTTATACATAAATGGGATACGTTATATAGTAAAAGAATAATAAATTATGTTGATGAAAGATTAGAACACCTAAAAGACCCTAAAGAAAAGATAGATGTTGTAATACCTTCTAGTATTAATGAAATAAAAAATAGAGTTTTTGAAGATGGTATTAAGCTAGGAACAGTTGTGATTCCATCTAGTGTAAATAAAATAGATAAGAAGGCGTTTAACAATGCAGAATTTAGTGAAATATTGTTTAATGCTACCGTAGATAAGATAGACGGTTTGTTTACAGAAAATACAAAATTAGAAAATATAACATTTACCCAAAATATAAGCAGCATATCTGGTAATGCGTTTAAGAATGCTAAGATTAAAGAGGTAAATTATTTAGGCGCGTTAGACAGATTTTTTAATATATATTATAATATGCTTTATGATGTACCAAGCCATAGCGGCGAGTGCAAACTACTTCTAAATGGCATAGAAATAGAAGAAATTACAGTACCAGAAGGCGTAAAGAACATACAAGATTATGCGTTATATAATTACAAAAACATCAAGAAAATCTACTTGCCATCAACAATAGAAAGCATAGGTATATTTGCAATTACTGGAACTTCAATTAATGAAGTTGTATATAATGGAACTATTGAAATGTGGAATAAAGTAGAAAAGGCAGAAGATTGGATTATAGGCGAAGTTAATTGTGTTGTATATTGTACAGATGGAAAAGTAGAACACAAGATAAAATAATTATTGACAAAATAAAATTAAAGTATATAATGAATATAGAATTAAATAACAACCTTATTAAGAGTGACGGAGGGAACAGGCCCTATGAAGTCCAGCAACCTATTTAGTTAGGTGCTAAATCCTGCGGTTTAACCGAAAGATGAGGAAATTAACACTCTAGGTTAAACTAGGGTGTTTTTATTTTAACTATGTAATAAATATAAAATTAAATAAAGGAGGAAGTATTATGAAATTATTTACATCAGAATCAGTAACAGAGGGGCATCCAGATAAAGTATGTGACCAAATAAGCGATGCGGTATTAGATGCGTATTTTAGAGGGGATTCAAATTCGAGAGTAGCTTGTGAGTGCTCGGTATCTAATAGAAGATTATTAATAATGGGCGAAATAACAAGTAATGCAAATGTAGACATAGAAAAGGTTGCAAGAGAAAAGATATTGGAAATAGGTTATGATAAAGATGAATATCTATTTAATGGAAATAATGTAGACATATTGGTAGATGTTCATAATCAAAGCGCAGATATAGCATTAGGAGTAGATAATGCTAAGGAAAGCAAAGAGAATACAATGGAAGACACATTAGGTGCGGGAGACCAAGGAATGATGTTTGGATATGCAACTAATGAAATAGAAGAGGTGTATATGCCTGCTGCTATATATTATGCTCACAAACTTGCTGTAAGACTAACTGAGGTAAGAAAAAACAACGTGTTAAATTATCTAAGACCTGACGGTAAAACTCAAATAACAGCCAAATATGACGATAATAACAAGTTTATAGGAATAGATACTATAGTTGTGTCTACACAGCATGATGATAATATCCCACATTCGACAATAGAAAAAGATATTATAGACTATGTAATTAAACCAATTATTCCATCTGAACTTATGGATGAAAATACAAAGATATATATTAATCCAACTGGTAACTTTGTAATAGGAGGACCGGCGGGAGATAGTGGCCTTACAGGAAGAAAGATAATAGTAGATACTTATGGTGGTTACGCGCCTCATGGTGGCGGAGCGTTTTCGGGTAAAGATCCAACTAAGGTGGATAGAAGCGCGGCGTATTATGCTAGATATGTTGCAAAACATATAGTAGCAGCAGGAATTGCAGACAAATGTGAAATACAAGTTGCTTATGCAATTGGTGTTGCAAAACCTGTATCTATAAATGTAAATACATTTGGTACAAGCAAAGTAAATGAATCTAAAATACTTGAATTAATAGATAATGTTTTTGATTTTAGACCGGCAAACATAATTAAAGAATTAGGTCTAAGAGCTCCAATATACAGTAAAACAGCTGCATATGGGCATTTTGGACATAATGAATATAACTGGGAAAAGTTAAACAAACTAGAAGAATGTAAAAGTTATATAAAAGGAATATAAATGTTTACATAATATTGAAAAACAAACTACTCTTATGGTATAATATAGGAGTAGTTTATATTTTAGCACTAAAAATAATTTGGAGGTAGAATATGAGAAAAAGACGCAAATATATAAAAAGAGACTACACAAAACTTAGCACGATGGATGTATATAATCTCGTACGGGATAGGGAACTAAAAAAATTTCCTAACAATTACTTAGATAAAGACACCATCAAAGAAATTGTACGGCATGTATTCCTTAAGGAACTCAAACTTACGCGAAAAGATATAATTTCCTTAGACCACAAATTCTTCATGGAACTCAATATGGGTGGCTTCAGAAAGTTTTTTGACATGAAAGAATATAAACTCTTAAGTTACTGTTTCCCCGAAATGGACATAAGAGCGTGGGAATTAAGAAAGGTCGAACCGCAGTTTTGGGAAGATAAGGAAAACCAAAAAGAGTTTATTCTTTGGGCTATGGCAAAAGAAGGTATTGATCCATACTCGAAGGAAGACTTAAGACGGTTTACAGCTCGTTCAATTATCAAGCACGGAGGCTCGCGAATCCTCAAAGCAGAAGATGATATCTATACTATTATAGCTCCTGTAATTGATTACAGATTCAAAGAATGGGAGATTATGAAAGTTAGAGCGTGGAAGCAAGAAAAAATCATTGCTGCTGTAAAGTGGCTCGTAGAAGAAAAGATGCATTATACAATGGAACAAGCTTGTACCTTAAAAGTAAGCGACTTCAAGAAATATAATCTTGATGGGATGCTTCAAAAAGGTTGCAACCATAGTATATTGTATGCATTGAATCTGACCTACGGAGATATCTTTACACGCGACAGCATTAGAGGGATGAGACTCAAAAACGAAGGCTAAATAAAGACACTCTTGTACTATTGTACAAGAGTGTTTTTATATATCTAAAATAATATTATTAAAAACACAATTATTAGTTGAAAAAACATAGCCTCGGTTGTATAATATAGAAAAGTTAGGAGGGGTGAGTATGGAATATTCAGATAAGAATGCGATGTCTAGAAAAGAATATTTAAAGAGCAAAAACAAGAATAAATTTGGCATAAGAACTGTTAAATATGTATTAATTGTTGTTGTAATAGCGCTTTTATCTATTTATCTTTGGAAACAGTTAAATATATATAATAATGTTACAAAGATTGCTAATCAAGTATTAGAAGAAACGGCGTTGGCTAGAACTCTTAAAATGTATTACATATCTGAAGGCTATACTAAAGATGCTCCTAATACTGTAATGCTGTATAAAGCAACAGATGAATCCAGAACAAAAGTAGAAGGAACAGAAAACTTTAATAACATTAAACTTGTTGAAGATAATTTATTTGGTTTGGTTAAAAATAAACTTTATTCTATAAATACACAAACTTTAGAGAAGATAGATTATTCGTTAAGTGATGTTTATGAATACATAGTTAGAGGGAATAAGATATACTATTATTCTGTAAACAAAAAAGCGGAAAAAACAGGCATATATGTTTATGATATAGATACTAAAAAATCATCTCAGTTAATTAATGCTGAAGTAACTCAATTTGTTATGGACGATATGTATATATTTGTTGTAACAAAAGGAAAAACTGCTAAAAGTATAGTAAGATATAATATAAACGGAAGTGGTAGAACTGTTCTAACAAATAAAGAAATAGTCTCACATATGATGTTAAATGGGTCGAGTATATATTTTGTTGCAGACGAATTGTTGTACAAAATGAATAAGAATGGTAAAGATATAACTAAGCTAACAAATAACAAAGTATATTTAGATGCTGATGTTAAAGGTGGATATTCATTAGAAAATATGATAGCTGTTAAAAATCATTTAGTATATTATATTAACAAGACTGAAAAAAACATATTATATGTAATAGATATGAACAAAAAAGAAGAACAAGCTCTTACTAAAAAAGCTGTAGAAAGCGTAAAAATAGTTGATCATATATTATACTTTAAATTAAATTCTGATTTAGCTTTCTATAAGGTAAATTTAGAAACAGGTAAGATGGAGCAAATAACAAGCATTCGCGGAAACGAATATATTTGCATAAATTAATTTGGCAATTTAAATTAATAATAAATATTAGTTAAAATAAATAATAACACCGTTCCTTTGGTAACGGTGTTATTTTATATAATTTAATCATCAAGATTTAATCTATCTCTTTTTGTATATTGTTCTGGTCTTAACCCGATACGAGTTTGCATGTAATTTAATACAATTATTAATGCTACGCTAAATACGAATCCAGATAATGTATATACAAGCCCTATTGGAATAACATCTAACATTCCACTTATTAAGAATAACATTATTGCTGAACCGAAGTTTTCAGCTAAATAATATATAGACATTAGTTTACTTCTTATAGCTGATGTTGTGAAGTTACTTACGTAATTTTTAACAATGATTCTATAAGCACCACGTTCAAACATTTGGAATAGGTAAACAACTATACCAGTTATTAATAATATATTGTAATTTGTTGTAAGTGTTGCTATAACACCTATGAAAACAAAACTTGCTGCATATGTTAAAGACATTACAGTTAATGTTTGGTTTCTAAATTTCTTGCTTATTTTTTCTTGTACTAATGAACCTATTGAAGCAGTTATTGAAGCTGCTGCAAATATATAACCGAATGTAGTAGAGTCTACATTAATTGTTGTTAAGAATGTTTTATAATATGTTGCTGCTACTGCAAGTATTCCGTAGAATAGGCAGGCAAATACAAGTAGTGCATGTAATCTTTTAGACTTAAATATAAATTTAAATCCTGAGATTAATTCGTCTTTTCTTTCCTTAGGTGAAACATTTGCATTCTTTAAGTTTTTTATTGGCGTAGTAAAGAATGCAAGAACTGTTGCAATTAGGGCACATATGCAAGAGAAGATTACTGGTAAATATACATTGACTTTATATAGATAACCTGAAGCTATACACGCTAATGCTTCGACTATAAAATACAGTGAAGAACCCTTGCCTTCAACTTTAGAAAACTCTGAAAGTTTGTTTATTTTTTTCAACGATGAGTATAGAAAAGGGGATTCAGAGGTACCTTTAAGAGCAAATCCTAATGCTAATACTAAATCTCCAATTGCCAATGTTGCAAATGTTGGAGCTATTAGATAATCTATACCCCACAGCAAACAGAATATGTTTCCTAATATCATTGAATTTCTAAGTCCAATTTTATCTGTTATAAGAGCGGCTGGAATCTGAAATATAATAGCGCAAGTGGCATACACGCCATTTAAAACTGCTATTTCAGATAAACTTAATCCCTTAACACCATTTAAGAATAGTATGGATACTGCATAATAAAACAATATGTCATACGAAAATAATTTATAAAATGGAAATATTTTTTTGTTTTTTTCCATGATTTTTTCTCCTTTGTATACATTATAATTTCATATTATATTATACAACTAACAAAAATAAAAGCAATAACATTATAGTTATTTTTAGATTAAAAATATGTTACAAATTTAAATTATAAAAAAGTCCTAAAAAGCTTTACTTTATGCGTGGTTTAAGGTAAAATATATTAGATAAAGAAGGTGTAAAAATGTCTAAAAAAATCGTAGCAATAGTAGGAAGACCAAACGTTGGGAAATCGACGTTTTTTAATGTGTTAGCAGGCGAAGCACTATCTATAGTGTCAGATATGCCTGGCGTAACGAGAGATAGAATATATGCAGATTGTGAATGGAGAGGTACTTCATTTCAAATTATAGATACAGGTGGAATAGAACCTAAGACAGATGATGTTATATATAAAGGTATGAGAAGACAAGCAGAACTTGCAATGGATATGGCAGATGTAATTGTCTTTGTTGTAGATATAAGAGCTGGACTTGTAAATCAAGATTTAGAAGTAGCAGAAATGTTAAGAAGAACTAAAAAGCCGGTTATACTTGTATGTAATAAAGTAGATAATGTTGGTGCGCCGCCAGAAGATATATATGATTTCTATAATTTAGGTTTAGGTGAACCAATGGCAATATCTGCAAAAGCAAAACTTGGTATAGGTGATGTTTTAGATGCAATATATGATGCATTTGGAACAATAGGAGAAGTAGAAGAAGATGACGATAGCATTAAAGTTGCAATTATAGGTAAACCTAATGCTGGTAAATCATCGCTTGTAAATAAAATCTTAAACGAAGAAAGGTCTATAGTAAGTGATGTTGCTGGTACAACTAGAGATGCAGTAGATAGTAAATTTAGCAACAAATATGGTAACTATGTATTTATAGATACTGCAGGTATAAGAAAGAAAAATAAAGTTTATGATGAGATAGAAAAGTACAGTATAGTTAAAGCGATGGCTGCCATAGATAGAGCGGATGTTGCGATAATTATGATTGATGCTAAAGAAGGTGTTACAGACCAAGATGAAAAAATAGCAGGATATGCTCACGAAAAAGGTAAGGCTATGATAATAGCAGTAAACAAATGGGATTTAATTGATCACGATGAAATGACTCCTGCTAAATATGTAAAAGAAGTTAGAAAAAGCTTCAAATTTATGGGCTACGCGCCCGTGATAACTATTTCTGCATTAACAGGGCAAAGGGTAACAGGACTTTTTGAGATGATAAATAAAGTTCATGCAGCAAATAATTTAAGAGTATCTACAAGTGTTCTAAACGAAGTAATTATGGAAGCGGTTGCAATGACACCACCTCCAACAGACAAAGGTAGAAGACTTAAAATATTCTATGGTACAGAAGTAAAGGCAAAGCCACCTACATTTGTACTTTTTGTAAATGATAAAGAATTAGCACATTTCTCATATCTAAGACATTTAGAAAATGTATTTAGAAAGTATTTTGATTTAGAAGGAACACCAATAAATATTGTTGTAAGAGAAAGAGGAGAGAAAGAATAATATGTTTAATATATTTGTATTTTTAATATGCTATTTAATAGCAGCAATAAGCCCATCAATAATCTTATGTAAAAAAATTAAGAATGTGGATATCCGCACAGTTGGTAGTGGAAATGCGGGAACAACAAATTCTATAAGAGCTATGGGTAAAGGCTGGGGAGCAGTTGTATTTATCCTAGATTTATTAAAGGTTGTAGTTTCTTATGGAATAGTATTTTTGGCAACAAAGCTATTTAAACAAGACTTTAATGATGTGGGTAAATCTATATACATGTTAGCTTCAATAGTTGGTCACTCTTATCCTGTATATTATGGATTTAAAGGTGGCAAAGGGGTTGCTGTATTTTTAATGTCAGCACTCATGGTAGATTATAAAGCAGCTTTGGTATGCATAACAGTTGGAGTAATTACAATTGCTATATCTAGAATGGTTTCTTTAGGAAGCATGGTAGGTGCAGCACTACTTGTAATTGTTGTGTTGTTCATGGAAACAAACTTTAACATATGGCTTACAATACTTTTAGCAGCAATAATAATATTTAATCATAGAGCAAATATTAAAAGAATAATTGAAGGAAAAGAGAACAAGTTATTTTAATAACAAATAACATTAGATTGTTATAATATAATAAGCAAAAGAAATTAGGAGAATAAACAATGGTAAAAATAATGGATATAATTAAAAAAAGAGCTAAAGAAGATGTTAAAAAAATAGTTCTTCCAGAAGCTTTAGATATAAGAGTTTTGACAGCAGCAGCTGAAGCTCAAGCAGAAGGAATTGCTAAAGTGGTTCTTCTTGGAGATGTAGATAGAATTGAAGAAATGGCTGCCGAACACGGATTGGATATAACTGGAATAGAATTAATAAATCCAGTTAAATCTGAAAGATATAATGAATA
>JAFXEC010000066.1 GCA_017521005.1 Clostridia bacterium
AAGTCTATTAAAGAACTAGAAAAAGAGAAAAATGCACTTAAATTAATAGAAGAATAATTACGATTTTGGAGTTAAGTCCAAAATCGTGGGATGAGCTTATATCAAGGGATTGACCATTTTGTCGCGCCGGAAAAATGGTCGTATATATAAACGCAAAATATCCGTAAGTTGTTACTTACGGATATTTGTTTTGGCAGGTTTCTAATTTAGGTGTGGTCAGCCTAAATAACGAAGACTAAGATAGAAAGCTCCAGCTGCAATAGCAAACCAACCAATGGTTGTGAGAATGTCTATTACAATTCTTTTTTTCTGGTAGCTTACCATTTCTTCTTTAAGTTTACCAGCGTACTGCTTGTTCAGTTTAGCAATTTCTTTAGCATTTTTAACACAGTCCTCTACAATCTGCAAAATTGAAAATACAATAAGGATTGCAAGAATAGGATGAAGTGCTTTAAACACTAAAGAAAGCGCTAAGGAACCAAAGATAATGATGCTAGCCCGGATTAATGAATAAAACTTCCCGCTCATTTTCTCTCCTTTACAACAATTTTGTTAGTAGTCTAAATGTTTACCACGAATATATTATACCATATATTAGCTAAAAAAACAATGTGGATGAAGTGGACAGTGTGTTGTAAACTGCGACATTTTGTGATATAATTCGGGAAAATAAGGGGGATTAATATGGCACTTTCACCAATGATGCAACAATACCTAGATATACGTGAAAAGTATCCAGATACAATAATATTATTTAGACTTGGAGACTTCTATGAGATGTTCTTTGACCAAGCAGAACTTTGTAGCCGTGAATTAGAACTTACTCTTACAGGAAAAGAGTGTGGTCTAGAAGAAAGAGCTCCAATGTGTGGTATTCCATTCCATGCAGTTGAGGGATATATAGTAAAGCTTGTAGACAAGGGATATAAGGTCGGAATATGTGAACAAGTAGAAGATCCAAAAGAAGCAAAGGGACTAGTTAAAAGAGATGTAATTAAGGTAATAACACCTGGTACAATAACAGAAAATACAATGCTAGATGAGCATAAAAACAATTATATAGCAAACATTTATATGGTTGGAAAACAATATGCGTTATCTTATGCAGATATTTCTACTGGTGAGTGCTTTGTAACTCATGCAGACAATTTAGATGGTGTGTATAAAATTATAGATGAGACATTAAAGATTAGACCTAAAGAACTAGTATTAGAAGATTTAATCTTAAGTGATAGTGAAGTGGTAAATAGACTTGTGAAGAAACAAGAAATATATATTTCAAGATACTTAAATCAAGATGAATCTTTAGTAAATGATATGCCAATGATGTCTGAAGCATTTACTCTAGCAGAAAGAAAAAGTTTAACACTTCTTCTAAACTATATAGCAGATACACAAAAACAAGTGGTATCTCAATTAAATAAGATTACTTCATATGATATAGAAGCAAGTATGAGACTAGATGTAAATACAAGAAGAAACCTTGAGATTACAGAATCTAATCGCGAAAGAACTAAAAGAGGAAGTATTCTTTGGGTATTAGATAAAACTACTACAGCTATAGGTGCAAGACAAATTAGAAAATGGGTAGAAAGCCCAATGCTTTCTAAAAAGAATATAGATGAAAGATTAGATGCGGTAGAGAGCCTAAAAAATGATGTGTTTGTACGTGAAGATATTATAGAACTTCTAAAAAATGTTCATGATATAGAACGTTTAGCATCTAAAATGTCTAATGCAAATACAAACGCAAGAGATTTAGTAGCACTTAAGAATTCTTTTAAGGTATTACCAAGCCTTAAAGCTACCATTGCAAGACTTCTTACTGGAGATAAGCATCAGTACTTATCTAAAATTTATGATAGTATAGATGAACTTAAGGATATGTGTAGCTTAATAGATACAGCTATCGTAGATGATCCACCAATAACTATTAAAGAGGGCGGATTAATTAAAAAAGGATACAATGCTGAAGTAGATGAATATAGATCTGCAAGTACAGAAGGTAAGAACTGGCTTATGGAACTTGAGGCAAAAGAAAGAGATATTACTGGTATAAAAGGACTTAAAGTTGGATTTAACAGAGTCTTTGGATATTACATAGAGATAACTCGTTCAAACTATTCTCAAATACCGGAAGATAGATATATACGTAAACAGACATTAGCAGACAAAGAAAGATTCATAACTCCAGAATTAAAAGAACTAGAAAATAAAATTCTTGGAAGTGAAGAAAAGCTAGTAGATTTAGAATACAAGTTATTTGCTGAAGTTAGAGAAAAAGTAGCTCGTGAAATTGTTAGAATACAAAAAACAGCTATGGCAATTGGCGTAATAGATAGTTTATGTAGCTTTGCTAAAGTAGCAGAGACACAAAACTATGTAAGACCAAATATTACTCACGATGGAGTAATTAATATTAAAGAGGGAAGACATCCTGTTGTAGAAAAAACAATAAAAGGTTCAGAGTTTATACCAAACGATACATATATAGATTCTAATACGAGATTCCATATAATTACTGGACCTAACATGGCAGGTAAATCTACATATATGAGACAAGTTGCAGTAATTACATATATGGCTCAAATAGGAAGCTTTGTTCCTGCGACTGAAGCAAGTATTAGTATTGTAGATAGAATATTTACACGTGTTGGTGCAAGTGATGACTTAGCAGGCGGAGAATCTACATTTATGGTAGAAATGACAGAACTATCAAATATATTAGAAAACGCAACAAGCAATTCTTTAGTAATACTAGATGAAATAGGTAGAGGAACATCTACATATGATGGTATGGCTATTGCTTGGGCGACTGTAGAACACATGGCAGATAAAGAGAAAGTGGGGGCAAAAACATTATTTGCAACACACTATCACGAACTAAACGAGTTAGAAGGAACTCTTGAAGGAGTAAAGAATTATTCAGTGGCAGTTAAAGAAAAAGGCGATGATGTAATCTTCTTAAGAAAAATAGTAGAAGGCCCTGCAGATGAATCTTATGGTATATATGTTGCTAAACTTGCCGGTGTACCAAGTTCTGTAGTAGGTAGAGCAAAGAAGATACTAAACAAATTAGAAGAAGATACAATAACTAAAAAAGCAAAAGCAAATACAACTAAAGTAATAGATAACAATAATCAAATAAATATGTTTAACTTTAAGCTTGCTGAAGTTGGTAGAATGTTAGATAAACTTGCATTGGATGAACTTAGCGCTAAAGAGGCACTAGATGTATTATATAAGCTTAAAGAAAAAATGGAATAAGAGAACAAAATTAAAATGAAAAGTGTAGTATTTTACTACACTTTTTTGTTGCAAAAAAATTAAATATATTATAGTATTATTGTATATATATTAGGGGTGAACATATGAAGAAAAACGTAAGGGTATTAATATGTTTAGTCGCTTTAATTTTT
Organism: Clostridia bacterium; assembly: GCA_017521005.1. Taxonomy (GTDB): domain Bacteria; phylum Bacillota; class Clostridia; order TANB77; family CAG-465; genus UMGS1649. Next base: position 3,420 of record JAFXEC010000066.1, read on the forward strand.
GTATTACCAGTATGTGTATTTGCGGGTGCTTATCCAGAAAAAATGGATATACTAGCAGATATAAATAGAGATGGTTCTATGACTATTACCGAGACTATAACATGGGAAATTGAAGAAAGTGTAAATGGAGTATATAGAGATGTGCTATGTTTTAATCCAGAAAACAAGTTAAATAGCGCAAATGAAATATATGTACATGAAGTATTAGTAAACGGAAAAGAATATACTTATTCAGAAACAACATTAGAAAATGGCGATAAAGGAATGTACAACATCAATAGAATTGATGGCGGAGCACAAATAAAAATATTCCATCCAACAGATGATTATAGCATAAAGACAATTTTGACTTATACTTTAACAGATGTTGTAGTAGAATATGCGGATGTTGCGGAACTATATTGGAACTTTATAGGCAAAGGCTGGGCTGGCGGAGTTGAAGACGCAAAAATAACAATAAATTTACCAGAAATAAGCGATAGATTAGAAATATTTGGTCACGGTCCATTGGATGGTTACTCAGAAAAATTAGATAATCAAACATCAGTATTTCATATACCATATTTAAGAAGTGGAGAAGCAGTTGATGCAAGAATACTTTTTGATACAGACATAGTACAAGCTGCTAAATTCCAAGATAAAAATATGTATGAAACAATAATGGCTAAGGAGTTAGAATTGGCAAAACAAGCTGACGCAAGAAGAGAACGCGCAGAAATATTTGCATATATTTGTTGGGCATTAACAGGAGCTACAGTTGTAGTTATTATTGCTACATATATTTGGGCAATTAGTAAAGCAAAAAAATCTAATGTAGAGTATAGATATTTTAGAGAATTACCAGAAGATTATGGCGTGCCTGTAATGAACTACTTGTTATATAAATACCATAAGCCAAACGAAAACATGTTAGCAACTCTTATGGATTTAGTAAGAAAGAAATATATTAAAATCTACCCAGTGACAAAAGAAGGTAAAGAAAAGCCGGTAGATTATGAATTAAAATTAATAAATGAAGATTTATCTAAACTTAATAAGGTAGAACAACATTATATAGAAAAATTAATATTTGTAGATTGTATTTCTATCAGATTAAAAGAATTAAAGAAAAAGAATACAGCTTCAGTTTCTGCTAGAGAAAAAGCTGGTAAAGCTTTTGATAAATGGCAAGATCTTATAGAAAAAGAATATAAAGCATGTAAACTTGAAAGAAAAGATACTAAGAAGGTTATAACTAAAGCAACGGTAATATTATCTTTATGTTTTGTACCGCTATTTATAATATTCTTGGTAGCAAGTATAATGGAAAACTTCCATGCAGCAATACCAGCAGGATTAGTTTTATTCCCATATATTTTTGTATTTATATGGATGGTTACAAAACTACCTACTAGACTTTCAGATAATGAAAAAGCATTAGATCATAAAGCTAAATGGAAAGGGTTCAAAAGATTCTTAAAACACTTTAGCAAAATGGAAGAAAAAGATTATGGTTCAATTGTTTTATGGGAACACTATCTTGTATATGCAATAGGACTTGGAATTGCAGATAGAGTGTTAAAGCAATTAAAAGATATTGATCCAGAAATAACAGAATTAGAAGATACTTACTCTGGAATTTATCACAGTAGCACTTATCATTCGTTCAGCAGTTCGTTTAATAGCGTATCTACAGGCGCATTTACATACTCATCATCAACTGGCTCTGGCGGTGGTTTCTCCGGTGGTGGAGGAGGCCGGAGGCGGCGGTGGAGGTGGTGGCGGATTTTAATCCGCGCCCAACACAATAAATAGTTAAATAAGGAGAAAAATATGAAAAAGAAAACGGGTATATCGTTAATAGTATTAGTTATAACAATAATAGTTATGATAATATTAGCAGCAAGTGTTATGATAACGATATCTAATACGGGAATAATAGATAAAGCATCAACTGCTAAAGATAATATGGAATCGGCAATGCTTAAACAAGAATTAGAGATGGCGTTGGCTTTCCAAGCAGGTAATATGGGAGATTTATCTGAGACATTAAAAGATGTTGAAGGTATACAAAATACAGCTGTAAAAAAAGTAGAAGCAGATGGAACAGAAGTTGTAATGACAGATATGACATATATATCTAGAGGAAATACAACATATACAATATATAACGGAAAAGAATTAGTTGAAGGAAAGATAGAAGTTTGGAATAAAAAAGTAAATTCTAAAGAACCGGTTAAAATGTCTGAATTGAAAAAAGAAATGCACATATATTCTGCAGAAGAATTAAAATGGTTGGCGGACGAAGTAAACGAAGGAAGAAATACATTTGCTGGTTGGACAATATATTTAGAAAGTGATATAGATTTTGGCGCTAGAAAAGGAACTGAAGAGTGGGAAAGTACTTTAAATGAAAATAGAAAGTGGGATCCAATAGGAATAAATAGCACGAATAAATTAGAAGCTATATTCGACGGAAAAGGTCATAGCGTAAGAGGAATGTATGTAAATAAGACAAATAATTTTGGCGGACTATTCGGAAATTGCTATTCTGTAAAAAACTTAACAATAAAAGATAGTTATGTAAAAGCAGCAGTTTGTGCGGCTGCTGTTACAGGATCAAGTAGACCGTTGAATACAAGTAACGCAGTAATAGAAAATTGCCATAGCGTAAATACAATAGTTATAGCAACAGACTCTAGAGCGGCTGGCGTTGTCGCTCAATTAGTAGAAGGAGACACTGTAACTAAATGTAGTAATAGTGGTACGATTACTTCTAAAGGAAACTTTGTTGGAGGAGTTGTAGCTTTAGCGCTAGGGAATGCAAAAGTAATAGAAAATAGTAATACTGGTGTTATTGTTGGAGAAACTAATGCGGCAGGTGGTGTAGTAGGTGGTGCAAATGATTTTGTTACTATAGCAAATAATACTAATGCGGGAACTGTATCGTGCGCCGCATATTATGCATCGGGTATTATAGGATATGGAGCTAAAAATATCACTATAACAAATAATGCTAATACGGGGAAAATAACAGCTTCTCAATATTACGCCGCAGGTATTATAGGTTGCGCAGCTGATGGTAGTACGGTAAGTAATAATATTAATAGCGGTGCTATTTTGTCAGAAGGAATATTAGCAGGCGGTATAGTTGGACAGGTAAAATACAATTCAAGTGTACTAAATAATATAAACAATGGTACTGTTACAACTAAAAGTTATGGAGCGGGAGGAATTATAGCAACTATTGAAAATTCAGAGGGATTATCTAAAATATCAGGAAATGTAAATAACGGAGCTGTGCAAGGTGAGCAAAAGTGGGTTGGCGGAATATTAGCAATATGCAATACTTCTCAAAATATAATTTCATTAGAAGTTTCAAATAATATTAATAACGGTAATGTTGGAACTGAAAAAGGAGCATTTAGAGTAGCGGGTATAATAGGAAATTGTAATGGTGCTACGGTTGTATTCAACAATATAAATCGCGGAAATATAGACGGGTATGGAAATATGACAGCAGCTGAATCATATGGTGCCGGCGGAATAGTTGGAACTAAAGGAGGACGTGTATACATATATAATTGCTTTAATTCAGGTAATGTAAAGAGTAAGAATTTTGCTGGTGGAATAGTTGGAAATAGTTATCCTGTAGGCGAAGACGGAAACGATGTTCTAAGTGATTATGATGGCGAATATATAAAAGGCGTATACAATACAGGGTCTGTTGAAGCTGTTGGAGGGTATGCTGGCGGAATATTTGGAGCATATGATGTAAGAGAAAATACCGAACCCGAACTAAAAAAACAAGTAACAAATGCATACAACATGGGTGAAGTTAGAGGCTTAAATTCAGCTGGCTTAGTTGGATCTTTAGCTGGTGTTAAAAACAGTATTAACATGGGAGCTGTAACAGGAACTAATAAATATGGAGTAATAGCTAATAAATTAGCAACTACAGAAATAAGTAATGTATACTATCTATCTGGAGTACCATCAGATGTAGGAACAGCAATGGATAAAGCAAGCATGACAAATACATTTATGCAAGGTGTTCTTGGAACAGAATTATTTAACTATTCATCATCAACACCACAACTTTACAAAATAAATGTTGAGTATACAACAAGTGGAATAACTAAAGTAACAGCAACAAATGAAATATTAAAATAATAAATATTGATAAGTGTAAATGTAAAACATTTACACTTATTTTTAAAATTTAAATATTCATGTTGCTAAAAAATAAAATATATAATAATATAGATATGTGTAGAATTATAAACAAGGGGGAACAAATGAAAAAGAAAACAGGTATATCGTTAATAGTATTAGTTATAACAATAATAGTTATGATAATACTAGCAGCAAGTGTTATGATAACTATATCTAACACTGGCATAATAGATAAAGCATCTACAGCAAAAGATAATATGGAATCAGCAACACTAAAAGAAGAGTTAGAGATGGCATTAGCTTTCCAAGCTGGTAACATGGGAAATTTAGAAGAGGCGATAAAAGATATTAATGGCGTACAAAATGCAGTTGTAAAAAAGACAGAAACAGATGGAACAGAGATAGTAATGTCAGATATGGCATATGTATCTAGAGGAAATACAACATATACAATATATAACGGAAAAGAATTAGTAGAAGGAAAGATAGAAGTTTGGAACAAAAAAGTAAATAGCAAACAACCAGCAAGTACATCAGAAGGAACAAAAGTAATGCATATATATTCTGCTGAAGAATTAAAATGGGTAGCAGATCAAGTAAATGCAGGAACAAATACTTTTGAAGGCTGGACAATATATCTAGAAAGTGACGTAGACTTTGGAGCAAGACCAGACGGAGACAATTGGGAAACAACTGCAAATGACAGCAGAAAATGGGAACCAATAGGAGCGACTGTTGCAAATAGCTTCAAAGGAACATTTGATGGAAAAGGACATACAATAAGAGGAATGTATGTAAATCAAACGACTAATTATGGTGGTTTTATAGGAAATGGTTATTCGGTTAAAAATGTAACAGTAAAGAATAGCTATGTAAAAGCTCTTAACTGTGCAGCTGCGGTTATAGCATCAACACGTGAGGTTGGAACAACACCAGCTGTAATAGAGAATTGTCATAATGTAAATTCTACAATTACAGCCACAGAAACAGAAGCAGGCGGAGTAATATCACAAACAAGTGAAAGAGATACAATAACAAAATGCAGTAATAGTGGAACAGTTAAATCAACTGGTAACTTTGCTGGAGGAATAGTAGGATTGGCATCACCTAGTACAAAAATTACATATAATACTAATTCCGGTAAAATCGTAGGAGATTCTTTAGTAGTTGCTGGAATAGCAGGGGCTGCTAATGCAAATTCTTTAATAGAAAACAATGTTAATAGCGGTAATGTTACAGGACTTAACTATGTAGGTGGAATAGTAGGAAATTCAAATACAGCAGTAACTATAAACAATAATACAAACACAGCAAGTATTAGTTCAATAGACGGCGCTGTTGCAGGAATTGCAGGCGTTGCAAACAATTCAGCAGTTATAACTAATAATAAAAATACAGGGGCTATAGTAGCTACTACAAAATGGGCAGGCGGTATCCTTGGTGCTGGAATGAATGATATTACACTAAGTAATAATACAAATAACGGAAATGTTACAGCAGGAACTACAATAGCAAGTGGAATCGCTTTCCAAGTAGGAATTGGCTCTAAAGTTACAAACAATACAAATAATGGTACGGTTAAAGCAGGTTCATATTATGCAGCAGGAATAGTTGCAATGGCAAATTATGATGTAAATATAACTAATAACATTAATAATGGAAATATTATATCAGATAGTTATGGAGTGGCTGGCATCGTTGTTGCTATGGTTTCAGAGGACGGACTTTCTAAAATATCTAATAATGTAAATAACGGAACGATACAAGGAGAATACAAATGGATTGGAGGAATACTAGCAATAGCTGATGTTTCAGAAAATAAAATTTCTCTTGAGGTTTCAAACAATATAAACAATGGAGCAATTAAAACTGTTAAAGGAGCATTTAGAGTTGCTGGTATAATAGGAAATTGTAATACAAGCACAATTGTATTTAACAATATCAACCGTGGAAATATAGATGGCCTTGGAAATAATACTGCAGCTGAGTCATACGGTGCAGGTGGAATAGTTGGAACAAAAGGTGGTAATGTATACATATATAACTGCTTTAATACAGGTAATGTAAAGAGTAAGAGCTTTGCAGGCGGTATAGTCGGAAATTGTTATCCAGTAGGTGAAGATGGAAATGATGATGTAGCTAACTATGATGGAGAATATGTAAAAGGTGTATACAATACAGGAATTGTAGAAGCTACTGAAGGATATGCAGGAGGAATATTTGGAATTTATGATACGCGAGATACTGCTGTTGAAGGTATTTCTAAACAAATAACAAATGCATATAACCTAGGTGAAGTTAAAGGATTAAATGCAGCAGGTTTAGTTGGTTCTTTAATCGGTGTTAAAAATAGTATAAACATGGGTGCTGTAACAGGTACAAATAAATATGGAGTTATAGCAAATAAGATAGCAAGTACAGAAATAAGTAATGTATATTATCTATCTGGTGTACAATCAGATGTAGGAACAGCAATGGATAAAGCAAGCATGACAAATGCATTTATGCAAGGTGTTCTAGGAACAGAATTATTTAACTATTCATCTTCAACACCACAACTTTACAAGATTAATGTAGAATATACAAAAGACGGAATAACAAATGTTACAGTAACAAATGAAATATTAAAATAATAGATGTTAATAAGTGTAAATGTAAAACATTTACACTTATTTTTAAAATTTAAATATTCATGTTGCTAAAAAATAAAATATATAATAATATAGATAATATATAAGATATATAAACAAAGGGGAACAAATGAAGAAGAAAACAGGGATATCGTTAATAGTATTAGTAATAACAATAATAGTAATGATAATACTAGCAGCAAGCGTGGTAATAACACTTAGCAATACAGGTGTAATAAATAAAGCAAATGAAGCTGTGAATAAAACTAATATTAAAGAGGTTCAAAATCATGCTATTTTAATATGGAGTGATGAATATATAGCAGGTAAACGAGATGAACAACTTAAAGAAGATGTATTAAGCAAATTAGAAGATTATAATGACATTTATGATATAGAGGTAAATAATGGTGGAGTTACAGTTAAACCTAAAGATCCTGAAAAAGGTAATTGGAAATTAGTAAAATCACCTAATTCTACTGGAACGAAAGTAACAGCATTAAAAGTTACAAATGGAACGTTAACATTAGATGTGGGAACAACGGTAAATTATATGACACAAGGCGTAGGGCCTGAAGATGCAAAGTATATGAATGGCTGGAAAGTTCTAGGCGTAGATGATAAAGGCAGATTGTTAATAATGTCTAACGAATGTATTACAGGGAGATATTTAAATTTCTCTGGTACAGCTGCGGATTTTGAAAACTCATTAACTACTATACAAAACATAGTTGATACATACAAGGAAGATACGTATGCGTTATCTATAAGAAGTGTTAAAGTAGAAGATATAGATGCTCTAGTAAATTATGATAAAGTAAATTATGAAAAAGGAACCATATATGAATATGGGTTAAAGGTTTCTTTTGAGTGGGATGGAACAGGATATCCTAAATATAGCTATGGAGCGATAACAGGGAATTTATCACTTGCAAATGCTGACCATAGTACTACAGGATTTTTATATTATGATGCTACGGCAAATAAAGTTATACTTGCACCATACACATCAACAGCAGGAACAAAGATAGCTACAATAGAAAACAATATATATACATATGTTGGAGCGGATTATATGGAACAATCAATACCTGCATATTCAATGATATTTGATAGTTCTACATACTTTTTAGCTAATAAATTTACATCGGCTGGTATAGAGGTACCATATTATGGCTTGTTTGCAATGAACGGCGCAAGAGTAGATAATGGTGTCACATTTTGTAGTTTTGGTTATTCTAATAACTATATGTCGTACAATGGTAATTATGTTCGTGCAGTTGTAACATTAAAAAATAATGTCGTATTGACCGAAAGTGAAACAACCCCAGGAACATATGATGTAACAATAACTGAATAAAATGAAAGAAATATGAGAGAGGATACTTATAAATATCTTCTCTTATTTTATATCTATTTCCTTGAAAAAATAGCTAGAAATATATATAATATACTCGAATAATAATACAAATGGATAGGGGTAGAACAATGGGATCATATTTAATGCACATAGGAATAACAGAGAAGGTAAGAAGAAAACTGAAATTATCTACAAAATTTATATATGGTAGTATACTTCCAGATTTGGTAAAAATGGAAACAGGAGATAGAGAAGGCACACATTTCTTAAAGACTATAGAAGATAAGGATGGCGTAAAGAGATTGCCTGTAATAGATGATGCAATAGCAATGTTAAGTTCGGATATAGACAAAGAAGTGCGTCTTGGATATATTGCACATTTAATAGAAGATTTACTTTGGTTTGAAAAGTACATTCCTAGTTTTGCAACTAAATTAGAAGAAGGTAAAAAACAATATTTAGCAGATAATAGTGTTCATTCTGCTGAGGAATTTAGTAAAGATATATACGAAGACTATTCTAAGATAAATTCGTATATGGTTAAAAGATGTGAGCTAGATTATGAAAAAATAAAAGAACAACTTAAAGAAATAATGACAGATAAAGAATATGAGTTTTTAGAAAAAAACGATATCATGAGAGATGTTAATGAAATAGATACAACAAAGGTAATTCCAAAAGACAAATTAAATGAATATATTGAAGAAGCAGAAGAAAAAGTAGAGGTAGTAATTAAAGAATTGTTAGGAGAATAATATGGGATTAATTGCGATTTTAGATGACAATACAATTAACAAAATAGCAGCAGGTGAGGTTGTAGATAGACCGGCATCAATAGTTAAAGAGTTAGTAGAAAACTCTATAGATGCAGGTGCTACACATATATCTGTAGAAATTAAAAATGGTGGAATAAGTTATATTAAAATATCAGATAACGGTAAGGGAATAGCAGCAGACGATGTTGAAATTGCCTTTGAACGTCATGCAACAAGTAAAATTAGAAAAGAATCAGATATATTAAAGATAACATCACTAGGGTTTAGAGGAGAAGCTTTAGCATCAGTGGCAAGTATAGCGAAAGTTACTATGGAAACTAAGACAAAGGACGAGCCTACAGGCACTAGAATTGTAATTGAAGGTGGAAAAACGTTAGAATTAGAAGAAATAGCATCTAATAAAGGTACAACAATAATAGTAGAGAATGTATTCTTTAATGTGCCTGCAAGATATAAATTCTTAAAGAAAGATTATACTGAAGCAGGATACATAGAAGATGTAATTACTAGAATGGCAATAATTCATCCGGAAATATCTTTTAAGTTTGTAAGTAATAATAAACAAATAATAAATACTACAGGAAGTGGAGATATTAAACTTGCTGTATACAATATATTTGGAAAAGATATAGCTAATGAATTAATTCCTGTAGAATATGAATATAAATCTATGAAGGTATCAGGTGTAATAGGCAGTCCTAAGACATCTAGATCAACGAGACAGTATGAATTCACATATATTAACGGAAGATATGTAAAAGATAAAACATTAATGGCAGCTTTAGAAAAAGCGTTTGAACAAAATTTAAATATTGGTAAATTCCCGTTTGCAATATTAAATTTAGATTTATCACCAAGCGAGGTAGATGTAAATGTACATCCAGCTAAATTAGAAGTTAAATTTGAACACGAATCAGATGTTTTTGATACAATTTATCACGGTGTAACAAATGCACTTTTAGATTATCATAAAAAGACAAGCCCATTTGCCGTGGATATTAAACCCGAGTATACAAGTGTTCCTGATGTAGATGTAGAAAAAGTTGTAACAAACGCCGTTAGCACAGTTGAGAAAACATTCGAAACACCAGTAATACCAACATTTTCTGTAGATAACGTGGATAGCAAAGAAGAAAAAACGCAAGAAATAGCACCAGTTGTGGAAACAGTAGAGGTTAGCGACGAAACATCAACTCAAGTAAACACATATACAGAACCAGTCTTAACAAGAGAAGTGGAATATGTGGGTAAAGAGGGCATATTAGAGATAAAAGATATAGTAGATAGTGTAAACGAAGAAGAAAAGAAAGAGTATGAAACAAAGATAAATTATAAATATGTTGGCGCGCTTTTCGATACATACATCCTTATAGAAATAGAAGAGAAGTTATATATAATTGATCAACACGCAGCGCATGAAAGATTATTGTATGAACAAATAAAAGAAATGTATTATTCTAAATCTAAAGAAACTCAAATGTTACTAATTCCATCATTAGTTGAACTTAAACATAATGAACAAGAGCTAGTTATAAGAAACAAAGAGTTGTTTGAAGAAACAGGATTTGAGTTAGAAGAGTTTGGAGATAATATGATAAAAATATCTGGTGTACCAAACATTGGATATGATATGGATTATGTAGAGTTATTCAAAGATACTTTAGATGAACTTAGAATGGAATCTAAAACTACTAAAGAGGAAAGAGAAGAAAGATTCTTGGCAACAATTGCGTGTAAAGCAGCTGTTAAAGGAAATATGAAACTAACTGCTACTGAACATGTTGCTTTAATAGATAAAATGGTTAAACTAGATAGACCATTTACTTGTCCTCATGGTAGACCAACCGCTTATGAGATAAGTAAGTATGAAATAGAAAGAAGATTTGCAAGGAAGTAATAATGAAAAATACAGTAATAGTAATAACAGGACCAACAGCTTCTGGTAAAAGTGGTATTGGTATAGAGCTTGCTAAAAAACTAAATGGTGTAGTTGTTTCAGCAGACTCTATGCAAATATATAAAAAGCTAGATGTTGGTACTGCAAAGGTAACAGAAACAGAAGCTGATGGCATTAAGCATGAATTGATAGATATTATAGATTACGATAAGAACTTTAGCGTAAGTGATTATAAAGATTTGTGCTATGACAAATTAGATGAAATATTAGAGCAAGGTAAAACACCAATAATAGTTGGTGGTACAGGACTGTACATTAATGCGGTAGTAAATAATATGGAGTTTAATAAGTTTGATGAAGCTTTGGAAAATGAGGTAAATGTTAAATTAGAAGATTTAATAAATGGTAAAACTCAAGATGAAATTTATGAACTATTATACAGTATGGATAAAGAGGCGGCATTAAAAATAGGAAAAGGAAATGGTAAAAGATTAATAAGAGCAATTAAACTAAATATGTTAGGAGTAGAAAAGAGCAGCATAGATGAAAAGAATGACTTGTGGCATAAAAATCCTAGCAAGTATAATTTTTTAACTGTATTTCTTGATATGCCAAGAACTTTGTTATATGATAGAATAAATAAAAGAGTAGATATAATGCTTAAACAAGGCGTGCTAGAAGAAGTTAAGATGTTGTATCCATTAAGAAATGAAAAGTTAACAGCAGTGCAAGCAATTGGATACAAAGAATTCTTTAATTATCTAGATGGAGAAAGTTCGCTTGAAGAATGTACAGATGTATTAAAGCAAAAGTCTAGAAACTATGCAAAAAGGCAAATAACTTGGTTTAAGAAGTTAGAAGATAAACTAATAGTTGATGCTTCAAAATCTAAAGACGAAATTGTTAAGGAGATTATAGATAGATATAATGAAGAAAGTAAGTAATATTAAAAGGGTGGATGTAAAAGCTAATCCTGCAGGGTATGTTGCAGGAGTGCTTTTTATCGCTTTAATACTACTTACTTTATTTTTTACATTAAAGCCTAAAGATGAACGTATGCTTTTAGAAAATGGTACTATAGAGAAGTCAGGGCTATATACAGCTTATGTAGTAAAAAATGAAGCACTAATAGAAAAAGATGTAACAAAAGTATTGGTGCCAGTAACAGCGGAAGGTTCTAAAGTGCCAAAAGGTGGAATAGTTGCTACATATAGAGGAGAGGAATATAGTAATTACGAAGAAACATTAGCTAAAATGGATAAAGAAATTTTAGAATTAATGAAAGATTTACCACCAATATATTCAAGTGAAATAGATGCTATAGATAAAACAATATATTCTTTAGTAAAAGAGAGTATACATGAAACATCATATTCTAAAATGCAAGAATACAAGCAACGTATAAATTCATATATAAATAAAAGGGCTGGAATAATTGGAGAACTTAGTCCAGATGGAGCAGAGATAAAGAAGCTTATAGAAGAGAGAAATAAATACGAAGCTAAGGCTAAAAAATCAAACGACAATATATTAGCTCCAATTACTGGATTAGTATCATATAAAACAGATGGTTTAGAAAATAAGCTGTCTGCAAATAACATAGAAGATTTAAGCTACTCATTAATTAAAAGCTATGTGGATTCTAGTGATTTGGTAAACAACACAGATATAAAAATAGTAAATAACTATGAAGCATATATAGTTACTAAAGTAGGACTAGAGAATAAAGAGTATATCAAAAAAGGAACTTCATATGATATAAGACTTGTTGAAACAAATAATCAAATAATAAGAGCAAATCTTTCTAATGTAGAAGAAGTAGAAGATGGATATGAACTATACTTCAAAGTTACAAACGGAATAGAAAATATTGTAGAACAAAGAAAAATAGAAATTGAAATTGTTTGGTGGCAAAAAACAGGACTAGTTGTAATGAACGAACTTCTAAATAGATATGATGGTAAAGATGCAAATTATATTTATGCAGTTAAGTATTCGGAAATAGTTAAAGTGCCAGTTAAAATAGTAAGACAAAACGAAAAGTATTCTGTAGTAACAAATTATGATAAAGAGGAACTTGAAGAATTGGAAATTGAAACAGATTATAAAATAAAGTTACATGATAGAATAATATTAAAAGCAAATAAGAATAAAAAGTAGGAGAATAACATGAATAGAATGAAAAGAGGTATTACAGTATCTACATTAAGTATAGCAATTGTAATAATGCTAATATTAGTTTCTGTATCAACAGTTGCTGGAATTAGAGCAATAAAAACAGCATCTTATGAGGAGTTTACAAGTAAAATGGTAAGACTATCAGATGATGTAAACATATATGTTAAAAAGAATGGGACATTACCAGTAAAAAATGAAATAGTATCTCAAGCAGGAATGAACACTGTATTAAAGGAACTTATTGCAAATAATGGAGATACAAACAATACATTATATGTGTTAGATTTAAATAAGCTTACAACAGAAAGTATAAATATGGGTGAAGGCAACACAGAGAACCTAGATGTTTTCTTGGTTGCCGAGAATACAAATAATGTATATTACTTAAAAGGTTTTGAATATAAAGGTGTAAGATATTACGGATTTAGTGGTACAGATATAAGTGAAATTTAACCACAAAAAATGTAGGATTTTGTAACATTATATAAATATGTAAAAGTTTTGAAAAAATCGCTTAAAATATATTGCAATTTGAAATTTTATATAGTATTATAACGATATATGATGAGAGGGGTTATGTAATGAGTGCAGCAATGATTAATAAATTTATGGGTATGCTAGGATTAGCAGAACCAATTGATGAAGAAGAATATGTGGAGGAAACAGTTGAAGAAACTGTAGAAGTAAAACAACCAGTTAAAGTTGGTTATTTTGCAAATAGATTTACAAATAGAAATGAAGAAGAAGAAAAAATATCTAGAAGCGCGAAAGTGCTTCCAATGACAGGGGCAAGTCCGGTCGTTACATCTTCTAAAATGGTTATAACAGAACCACAATGCTTTGATGATGTAAAAGAAATAAGCGAGCACTTAAAAGATAGAAGATCAGTTATAGTAAATCTTGAAACTGTAACTAAAGAAGATCAAAGAAGAATAATAGATTTCTTAAGCGGTGCTACATATGTTATAGATGGAAGTATGCAAAAAATATCATCTTTAATATATTTAATAACTCCAAAGAATGTTGAAATACAAAACGATATAGAAAAAGCACAATATAGAAGCAAACTTTCATTCTCATGGATGAAATAATAGAACAAATGAAGAGTGGTAGGCAAATATGCATACCACACTTTTTATATTAACAGCATAGACGAAGTATAGGGGGAAGGAATAAATGTTAACACCAACAGATATAGAAAACAAAGTATTTAAGAAAGCAGCAATAGGCGG
>JAFXEC010000067.1 GCA_017521005.1 Clostridia bacterium
CGGTTATGAGCCGGTTGCTCTGACCAACTGAGCTAAAGGCCCACACATCGTAGCGAACAAACTTATTATAATTAATTTGAGATGGAATGTCAATACTATTTTTGAAAAAAGTATAAAAAAACCAAAAAACTTTTCTGCGTTGACATAACACTGCTAAAAGTGGTATAATATTAGTATCTCAAATATGAAAGGAAGTTTCCAAATGAAAAACTTTTTAGCCCGGTCCATAGCAGTTGTTATGGCAGTAATCTTATTTGCAGGTGCTTTTTACACCTGTTGTATCGCAGGATACATGTGCATACTTTCTAGTGACGTAGCAGAGGCAGAACTCAAAGCAGCATCCGGTGATCCTCACATGAGGAGAGCAGCAGATGCAATTTATGAAGATGTAGCAGAGGCGAGAGAAGAACTCTACTTTGGTGGAGGTTATAAATCTTGGTTTAGCTACACTCTTCCTAAGGTTCTCCAAATTATTGGTGTACTTGTTTCCATCGCTCTTATGATTTTCGAGATTATGATTGCAGTAGCTCTTTACCAGAACTATAAGTGGAATCAAGAAATTAAGAGAAGAAAACAAGCAGAATACCGCAGACAGCAGTATTACATCAATCAAGCTAAATACTACGACCTTAAAGTTGTAGATAATCCTCGTGCAAGAGGTCGCTAAAAGCTAAAAGAAGAGCGGTGGAAATCCACCGCTTCTTTTTTGTAATTTATATAAGAAAAACTTGTATAAAAATATATTATGTTATAAAATGTATGTAAATGAAATTAAGGGGGATAACAAATGAAAAAGGGAATATCTTTAATAGTATTAGTAATTACAATAATTGTTATGATAATTTTAGCGGCAAGCGTAGTAATAACACTTAGTAACACTGGTATAATTAATAGGGCTAGTGAAGCAGTAGATCTAACAAACGAGTCACAAATTCAAGATTTGGCATCATTAGTTTGGGCTGATGCATATATGGATAATTTAAGAGGACAAAATCTAATAGACGAAGTAACAACAAAATTAAGTGAACATGGCGTAACAACTGGTGACTGGAATATAGAAGTGACAGATACGGGAGTAAGTGTAACAAATAAAAACTCTATAACCGTAAGTGAATTAGGTTCATTAATAACAGTAGCAAATTATGGAGATAAAGTAGATTATTCTGTAACTGTAGATGGAATCGTGTATGATGATTGGCAAATATATTATCATGATGATAGCAGTGTATATTTAATATTAGAAAATGTCATACCGGAAATTAGTTTGAATAAAGGAATAACGGTAGAAAGTTTAACAGAAAATGAGTTGGGACTGTATGGAGTGTTCATGGGTGATCCATATATGCTAACAGATATAACGTTAGATGTTTACGGCCAAGAACAAGTGTCATATAACTCGCAATCAGTTGCTCAATTAATAAAAGATTATGCTAATTTTGCAAATAAAACAGATTATGGAATATATGTAGAAGGAGCGATAGGCGGACCAACAATAGAGCTATTAGAAGCGGCCTGGGATGCCAAAGGATACACGCCAACATTTCAACTTGGAATAGCTCTGAATGGTTATCAAATAGATGGCGGGACAATTGGAGCTAATTTAACAAGTGACGGATTATATATATTGTCAGATTACCGATATTGGTTAGCGTCTCCGGGGGCTGGAGTCGATGGCTCTGCTGTTTTGGCTGCAGGAGAAGATTGGGTAAGCTATTATAGTTATGACGCATTTGATGTTAATCATGGTGTTCGTCCGGTGGTTTGCTTAGCATCTAAAATTCCGGCCACGGTTGGAAGTGGAGAATATGATTTTTGTTTGGTAAAATAAAATAATATTAAAAACAGTAGAGTGATAAATTATTCACACTACTGTTTTATTTGCTTTTTATACATTAAACTTAAATAGTATAATATCGCCGTCTTGAACTACATATTCTTTTCCTTCAAGTCTAACTAGACCTTTATCTCTAGCTGCAGCATATGTACCACAAGCTATTAAATCGTCATAAGAAACAATTTCAGCCTTAATAAATCCACGTTCAAAGTCGGAGTGTATTTTACCGGCAGCGCCTGGAGCTTTAGTTCCTTTTGTTATTGTCCAAGCTCTAACTTCAGTTTTACCGGCTGTAAGGTAAGACATAAGGTTAAGTAGTTCATAACTTTTAACTGCTAATAAATCTAAACCAGAAGCAGTCATTCCGTAGTCTTGCATTAAAGCTTGTCTATCTTCATCATCTAGTTCAGATAATTCTTCTTCAAGTTTAGCACATAGAGGAATACATATTGCACCTTCTTGGCTAGCAAATTCTTTAACCTTGTTTACATTAGCATCATTATCTACATCTAACAATTGGTCTTCGTTAACATTTGCAATGTATATAACTTTTTTAGAAGTAAGTAAGAATAAATCTGTAAGTAAAGATTTTTCTTCATCAGAAAGTTCTACTGAACGAGCAGGTTTACCATTTTCTAATGCATCTTTTAATTTGTTTAATGCATCTACTTCCATAAGAGCGGCTTTATCATGAGATTTAGCTGCTTTATTTGCTCTTTCTAATCTTTTATTAACTGTCTCTACATCTGAGAATATTAGCTCTAAAGAAATTGTTTCAATATCATCTAGAGGATCTATTTTACCTTCTACGTGAACTATATTTTTATCTTCGAAACATCTTACTACGTGAACTATAGCATCAACTTCGCGGATGTGAGATAAGAATTTATTTCCTAAACCTTCACCTTTAGAAGCTCCTTTAACAAGACCAGCTATATCTACGAATTCTATTGTAGCATAAGTTGTTTTTAACGAATCATACATTTTTGTTAATACTTCCAAACGTTCATCTGGAACTAATACTGTACCTATATTTGGTTCTATTGTACAGAAAGGATAGTTAGCACTTTCTGCACCTGCTTTTGTTATAGCATTAAATAATGTGCTTTTACCAACGTTTGGTAATCCAACAATACCTAATTTCAAAAAAATCACTCCTTTTTTAAGCAGTTTTTATTATATACTAATTGTTCTAAAAAGTAAAGCAGCAATTGACTTTTCTCGATATTTGGTATATAGTTATATAGACATAATAACGAACGAAAAGAATAAATTAAATATACAAAGGAGCTTTTTATGATAGAAGAATTAAAAAACAAAAAAATAGAAGTTAAATTTGAAAACGGGAAAGAAGCTACAGTAAAATATGGCACAAGTGCAATAGATGCACTAAAAAGTGCAAAAGTAGATATGAGCGGATTACTTGCAGTAAAGGTAAATAACGCCTTAAAGACAGCTGGAACACCACTTGTAGAAGATTCTATGATTGAAAAAATAACTTTAACAGATCAAGATGGACACAGGGTGTATGTAAGAACAGTTAAATTCTTATTACACATTGCTCTTCAAAGACTATATCCAAATCTAGATGTAGAAGTTTGTAACACAATAGATGGTATTGTATATTTCATTTGTGAAAATATGAAATTTACAAATGTTATGGCTGAAGAAATTCTTAAGGAAATGAGAAGTATAGTTGCTAGAAACTCTAAGATAGAAAAAATGGTTGTAAGTTATGAAGAAGCAAAATGTTTATTTGATCATAACGGTCATCCAAATGCATTAAGAGGAATTTCTGTATATATGCAACCAACAGTAACAATATACAAAGCAGAAGACACATATGGTTTAACTGATGGAATACTTGCTCCAACTACTGGATGTACACCGGATTTCGAAATTAAGAAATTTAGACGCGGGTTTGCTTTGATGTTACCTAAACGCTCTGATCCAACTAAAATTAATGCAACAATAGCAGAGAGCCCATTATATGAAGTATTTGAAAAAAATGGAGATTTCTTAAGAATACTTGGTGTTACAAATGTGCCTGAAATAAATGAAAAAATTATAACAGGCAAAATGCCAGATATAGTAAGAGTTGCAGAAGCAGATCATGAAAATAGAATGGCAGACCTTATGAATGATATAAAAACAAAAGGTACCAAAAGATTATTTATGATAGCCGGACCTTCATCATCAGGTAAAACAACTTTTGCAAATAAGCTATGCATAAATCTAAAATTAATCGGATATAACCCAATAGTTGTATCTATGGATAATTATTTCAAAGAAAGAGAAGATACTCCAAAGTTACCAAGCGGAGAATATGATTTTGAAACTATAGATGCATTAGATTTAGATTTATTTAATAAACATATAGCCGCACTTTATGATGGTAAAACTGTAGAAATGCCGGAATTTAACTTCATAACTGGAGAAAAAGAATATAAAGGAAAAACATTAAGATTAAAACCAAATGATGTGATAGTTTTAGAAGGGATTCACGCTTTAAATCCAGCACTACTTAAAGATATAGACGATAAACTTAAATATAAAATATATATTGCACCTATGACAACTCTTAATATAGACGATTATTCTAAGGTGTCTACAACAGATACTAGAATGTTAAGAAGAATAGTAAGAGATTATCATAATAGAGGACACAAGGTAGAAAGAACACTTGCTATGTGGCCTAACTTAAGAACTGGGGAAACAAAATATATTTATCCAAATATTAAATATGCAGATTATATATTTAACACAAGTCTTGTATATGAAATTGGAGCACTAAAAACTTTTGCAGAACCATTACTACTTCAAGTAGATAAATCAAGTGAATACTTCTCAGAATCAAGAAGACTATATCACTTTATACAAAAGTTCTTACCAATTGAAACTAAAGATATACCAGGAGATAGTATAGTAAGAGAATTTATAGGGAACGCAAGCTTAAAGATATAAGGAGGCTACATGTTTGTAAAAAACGACGATTCATTTATTTGTAAACACTGTGGAAGCCAAGTTGAAAAACTTGGCTATACTTCTAGGGATCACTGTAATAAATGTTTGTATTCGTTACATGTGGACATAGAACCTGGAGATAGGTTAAATGAATGTAGAGGCCTTTTAAGGCCAGTAAATGTATTAAACACCGGAAAGAAACAAATGCAAATAGAATATGTATGTACTAAGTGTAAAGCTAGAGTACGTAATATAGTTGCATTAGATGATAATGAAGAAGAAATTCTAAATGTAATAAAAGAATATGCTAAAAATGGAGGAATATAATGGACAGTATAAAATTAAATATAGCAGAAGCTATAGCAAAAGTATTAGAAAAAGAAACAGACGAAGTATTAGCTGCTATAGAAACACCTAAAGATAGCAAGATGGGAGACTTCGCATATCCTTGTTTTAAGTTAGCTAGTGTGTTTAAGAAAGCACCTGTAATGATAGCAAACGATATAAAAGAAAAACTAGGAGATGTAGAAGGAGTTTCCAAAGTAGAAGTAGTAGCAGGTTACTTAAACTTTTTTGCAGATAACACAGTTGTAGTAGAAACAACAGTAAAAAATATATTAAATAAAAAAGATGCTTGTTATAACTTAGAAGAAGGAGTAGGAAAGACAATATGTATAGACTATTCTTCTCCTAATATAGCAAAACCTTTCCATATTGGGCATTTACGTTCAACAGTTATAGGTTCTGCTTTAGTTAAAATATATAAAGCACTAGGATATAATGTAGTAGGAATAAACCACTTAGGAGATTTTGGTACTCAATTTGGTTATGTTATTGAAGGATATAAAAGATTTGGACAAAATATAGATTTAACAGAAGAGCCAATTAAAAAGCTAGTTGAAATATATGTTAAGATAAATGAAATGGCTAAAGAAGATGAAGCTATAGTAGAAAAAGCAAGAGAAAACTTTGCTCGTCTAGAAGCAGGAGACGAAGAAATAGTAGCTTTATGGTCTAAGTTTAGAGAGCTAAGTCTAGAAGAATATAAAAGAATTTATGATATCTTAGGTATCACATTCGATTCATATAACGGTGAAGCTTTCTATAACGATAAAATGGGCGAAGTAGTAGATATACTAAGAAACAGCGGTAAATTAGTACCAAGTGAAGGAGCACAAGTTGTAGAACTAGAAACAGAAAAAGTTCCTTGTATGATACTAAAAACTAATGGCTCAACTACATATGCAACGCGTGACCTTGCAGCAATATTATATAGAGCTAGAACTTACGATTATACAAAATGTCTATACCTAACAGGTTATGAGCAAAATTTACACTTTAACAAATATTTGAAACTGCTAAATATATAGTAGATGAAAAATATGTACCAGGTTTAGTACACGTTCCATTTGGAATGGTGCTAGGACCAGGTGGAAAGAAATTATCTACACGTAAAGGTGCAAGCACAACAATTAAAGATGTAATAGATGAGGCAATAGAAAAAGCTAAACAAGTATTAGAAGCTAAAGGAAAAACTGGAGAAGAAGCAGAAAAGATTGCTAAAGCAGTTGGTATTGGTGCTGTAATATTTAACGACCTTAAAAATAATAGAATTAAAGATGAAATATTCGATCTTGATGAAATGCTTAAATTTGAAGGTGAAACAGGACCATATGTACAATATACATATGTAAGAACAAACAGTATAATAAATAAAGCTGGATATGAACCAACTGAAGCAGATGTTAAAGCAGAGTTATTAACTGCACAAGAAGAAATAGAATTAATTAAACTTCTAGCAATAGCTCCAAATATGCTTAAACAAGCTGCAAATGAAAATGAACCATCTGTTATAACAAGATATATAATAGATGTAGCAAGTGCATTCTCTAAATATTATAATGAATGTCAAATAATAGTAGAAGATAAAGCACTAAGAAATGCAAGATTAGCTTTAGTTAAAGCAACTGGTTATGTCCTTAAGAATGGATTAAACACTCTTGGAATAACAGCACCAGATAAAATGTAAAATATAATATAAATAAATAAGCACACAATTTGGTGTGCTTATTTGCATTTTATATAATATTGTGCTAAAATAGTCAGGTGCGCAAAAATAAAGATCTAAATTTTAATAAAGAAGGGGTAATAAATTTATGGTAAAGAACAAACTTGAACTTAAACCTCATGATGTTTTAACTGACAAAGAAATCAAGTTTATCTCGAGATTCTCAAATGATAGCGATAGAAACTTGCTGAGTGTTGCTATTTCTGAGGGAATTACGCTAGATGAACTGGAAATGCTTGGAATAGACAGAGAAGATTTTCTTTCTATGAAGAAGAAGGCGGCTTTGTTTGTAAGATACAGATATAAAGCCAGCTTTAGAGCAGCTTGCAAAATTATTGATCAATCGTTCAATGAAAGACAGTTGGATACAATCACAAATGTCTTGCTTATGCCCGCGTTTGGTATTCCCGAAGAAAAGGTTATAGAGGAAATTCTCTATGATAAATATTCTGCCGAGGAAATGTTGAAGTGGTTTGATGAGACGAGAAAAAGCTAGAAAAAGTCACCCGTTTATGGGTGGCTTTTTGGTATCATCACATCAAATTTGACATTCATTTTCAAAAATGTTATAATATATATCGTATGGCACAGTATTCTAGTCAAAAGAGTACCTATCTCAAGGTGGGCTTAAAAATCCATCATATAGCATATTAATGGCACCTAGTGTTTATGCTGCATTCGCCCAGATTGGGGCGTAAGTATTAGGGGTAAGATTGAGGTAAAGATATAATGGCATATATATAATATCCTCTTTCAGCTTCACATAATGTGTAAACCTTTATATAGAGAGTACTATATAATTGTAGCTAGTCGTGCGTGGGACTTCGGGATAAATGTTACTAGTTTTTGAAATTAGTCTTGCAAAAGCGAATAAAGATAGTGAAATGATGTTAGGGAAAACCTCTAGACTGTCACAATACAGTGAGTGTGTTAAGGATTACAGTGTGGACTAAGTGGTAATCATGTAGCTAGTGTGGCGACACCTAGATGCGAGCTTTAAAGGGAAACCGCTACAAGGCAACGAGTAGTAGTTTGTAGGGAAATCCGACTTGACCTCAAGCCACAAAATTTACTTATCGCATTGCCATATCATATATAGTATAAAGGATAGAAATGAAAGAAAATACAAAATGGATAATAACTACGTTTATGCTAACATTTATGTTAGCTTTATTATTTGGAGGAGTATCTAACGTAGTAATAGAAAAATTAAATATAATATTAGCGATATGTGTACTTGTAGCAGTAATTGTTATAGGTATTTTATTTGACATGATAGGTATGGCTATAGCAACATGTGATGAAGCACCATTCCACGCAAAAGCAGCTAAAAAAGCTGGTGGAGCGAAGGAGGTTTTGAGACTATTAAAAAGTAAGGATAGAGCAACTAACATATGTAATGACCTTTTAGGAGATATATGTGGTATCATATCTGGTAGTGCGGGTGCTCTTATAGCAGTTAAGCTTGCTGTAATATTAGAAATAGATGTTGTAATAGTGAGCCTTGTATTAAGTGCGATAACAGCAGCTGTTACGGTTGGTGGTAAGGCACTAGGTAAAGGTATATCTATGAAAAACGCTGAAACAATAATGAGTATGGTTGGTGGAGTGATACATTTAGTAGCTCCGGTTAAGGAAAAGAATAAACCAACTAAGAAGGAAAATAAAGAAAAGTAAACAAAATAATATTAACATTATTTATGATATAAAGAAGGTGCGCATGCATCTTCTTTTTTATTTTTAATGTAACGTTAATTGACAAAAAATTGCCTTTGGAATATACTTTTTGTGAGGAAAAAACAAATGACAAATTGGATTTTATTAACGGTTTTATATGCTGTAATAAACGGCATATTTCAATGTGCAAAGAAAAAATCCATAGAGAAGAATAGCATATTTGAAGTGTTAGCTGTATTTTCTCTAATAGCATTTTTAATATCTGCTATTATGATGAAAGACAGCATATTAATACACTTTAAGTATTTGCTAGTTATTCTATTTAAATCATCTATCATAGTAATAGCATGGGTGCTAGCGCTTAATGCGTTAAAAAGAATGGAAATAAGTCTTTATGGAGTAATAAATTTATCTAGAATAATATTTTCTGTATTATTAAGCGTATTAATATTGGGCGAAAAACTAACAATTTCAATAGTAGCAGGAATTATATTAGTAATAACAGGACTTGTTCTAGTAAACAAGATAGGAGAAAACAAGAAAGAAAAGGAAACAGATAAAAAAGCAATATTTATGCTTCTAGGCTCATGTTTCTTAAACGCTACATCCGCTATAATAGATAAAGGAATAACAACAAAAGTAACAAGCTCACAACTTCAATTTTACTTTTTACTCTTTTTAACAATAATTTATTGGATCATATTATTATTCAAACAAAAGAAAGTAGACTTTAAGTCTATGAATAAAAACTATTGGGTTTTAATAGCAGCTCTAAGTTTGGTGCTTGGAGATAAATTTTTGTTTATTGCAAACGAAATACCAGATAGTAAAGTTGCAATAATGACTTTAGTAAAACAGTTAAGTGTAATAGAGGTAATAATACTAGGAAGAGTGTTGTTTAAGGAAGAAAATATTGTTAAGAAATTACTTTGTTCATTGCTTGTTATACTAGGAATTTTGTTAACAGTAATTTAATAATTAGGTTATAGATGCTGAAAGCACCCCAAAATATTGGGGTGCTGTTATTTTTAAGGTTAGTGGGACTTATGATACAAAGTCCAAGATGTTTGGAACAATAAAAGTATTGTTCTCGTCCAAATAGCCCAAAACATAGGCTTTAAATCTGCTTGAGGAAAACTTCTCTTCGTAAATGCTCAATGCATCTTCAGGGCACGCGGCTTGAATAAACATCGGAATATAAAGTCCGAAGTCACTAAGCTCTTTAGGCTCATCAAGCAGCCTGCTCACAAGATGGTATCGCATACCAGGGAGTGCGGGCTCGAGTTTTTTTCCAGATTCGTAACGCATATGGAAATTTGGGATGAGCAGTTTGCCATCATCATCCATGTAACCAATGCATCTGGAAAAATCCAACGCAGCTTTCAAGGGGAATTTCAGGGAACCTTCAGGATAACGAAGAAGGTTATTGTTGTAGAAGTCAATTGCCTCGTTTTCAGAGTTGGCTTCGATGAGTTTGGGGTTAGTATAACGAACCCTAAATTCGTCACCTAACATGCTACCGATTCTTCCTACTACATACTTCATAGGCTGTCCTTTCTCATAATTATGAATAAATTTTCGGGTATAACGCAAATGAATTAAATCATAAAAAATAGTCGAATGCAAATTTACCGAATATTGGTAGACATAAAACTCTGTAAAATACGCCTAATATATTGCTAAAACATATCTGTTTTGGTATAATTAAAAAAGGAGATTTTTATGAAAAAAGTAAAGATTTTAACATTCCATAACGCAGAAAATTATGGGGCAAATCTTCAAGCATATGCATTAAAAGAAGTGTTAAAAGACATGGATACAGAACCATCGTTTATTAACTATCAAGATAAGCATATTCTTAAGGATTACAAATTAATAAGAACTAATTCTCTTAAATCTTTTTTCTCTAGTTTATGGTATATGCCAAGAAACTTAAAGAGAAAGAAAAGTTTTAAGAGCTTTTGCGATAGATACCTAGATGGAAATACTAAAAAGTATTATGCAAAAGAGGAAATAGAGCCAGATTTATCTTCTAAAGATGTACTTGTTGCAGGGAGCGACCAAATATTTAATCCAGACCTTACAGGTGGTTTATCAGATATATATACCTTAAATCTAAAGAAAGAAAATGTGGACAAAATAATATATGGTGCAAGTGTTGGAAACGATGAACTTTTAGAAGCAAATAAAGATGAATTTAAAGAAAAGCTAAAAGATTTAGAATATATATCTGTAAGAGAAGAAAATATTGCAAAAAGTTTAGAAAATATTCTTAATAAAAAAGTGGAGAAGGTGCTTGATCCTACATTGCTTCTTGAAAAGGAAAGATGGGAAGAATTAATTAATAAAGAAAAAACCGTTGATTTAGATAAAACAAAGTACATATTAGTATATACTTTATTTGAAAATCCAGAAATAACTAAAATAGCAGACTATTTATCTAAAAAAACAGGACTTAAAGTAGTTCATTTTAGAAAATATAATGCATATAAAAATGAACTTATGTCTATGTATACAAAAGGCCCGGCGGACTTTGTAAATGCTTTTAAGAATGCAGAGTATATTGTTACAAACTCATTCCACGGTTTGGTGTTTAGTATAATATTTGAAAGAAAACAATATGTTCTAATGCCTAATTCTAGAGGCGGTAGACTAAAAGATATGTTAAGCCTCGTTGGATTGGAGAAAAGGGCTGTAAATTCATTAGAAGACGTTATAAACAATGAATTAGATGAAGATATAGATTATGTATCAGTAAAAAATAGATTAAATATTGAAAAAGAAAAGTCTATTAAATATTTAAGAGGTGGAATATGCAAGAATTAAATAAATTATCTGATAAAGAATTAGAAGAGTTAATAATAAAAGGTGAAGTTAAAATGCCGGACTTAGTAGATAACGGCATTTGCCCTACGTGCTTTGATAGAACTCATAATAATTGTCTCTATGGGGATAACACAGATAAAGTGTTGTACGAAGATGATGAAATAGAATGCTTTTTAGTTGGAAATCCTAGAGCAAAGGGGCACACCGCAATATCTTCTAAGGTACATTATAAAGATATGATGGCTATTCCAGATGATTTATGTAATAAGATATTTGTTTTTGCAAAGAAAATGATGAACATACTAAAAGAAGTATATGGTTCTGAAAGTGTATATTTATGTACTATGTGTGATGGGCCGATGAATCATTTCCATATACAATTAATACCAAGATATGACTTTGAAAAAAGAGGTTCTAAAAACTTTGTAAAAGAAAGACAAGAATACATACATGACGAAGAAAAAATAAAAGAAATTAAAGAAAGAATTTAGAAAGGGTAAATATATAAATGTCGAAAGAAAAACAACTTATGAAGAATACGGCTATTATTACAATAGGTAAGGTTTGTACGCAGTTTATTAGCTTTTTCCTATTACCGTTATATACTGCTATATTTAGCACAGATGAATATGGTATAGTAGATTTATTTAATACTATAGTAGCTTGTATATTACCTATAGTCACATTGCAAATAGAACAAGGACTTTTTAGGTTCCTTATAGATACACGTGATGATGATAATGGTAAAACAAAATTAATAACAAGTACAGCTATATTATTTGTATTCCAAACATTAATATATATAGGACTATATAGCATAATACAAAATTATATAAATAGCGATTATAAGCATTTCTTGCTACTAAACGTAATCGCAAATATGTCTTCTGGATTAATGTTACAATTAGCTAGAGGCCTTGGAAAGAATAAGGAATATTCTATTGGTAGCTTTATAGTTGCTGGATTTACAGTAATATTAAATGTTTTATTAATAGTTGTATTAAAGTTTAGAGTAGAAGGAATGTTCCTATCTATCTTTATAGCAAATATGTTAGCAAGTATTTATTTATTCTTTGCTTGTAAAACATATAAATACATTAAACGTACAGGATTTAGATTTAGTGCGATTAAAACAATGCTTAAATA
>JAFXEC010000068.1 GCA_017521005.1 Clostridia bacterium
AAAAAATCTTTAATCTTTAAGTTACCTAGGGTAATGTATTTTTTCGCGCGTAGAAAGGTAGGTGTTTTTATGTATATTAACGTACAGAATCTTACCAAACACTTTAAAATCAAGGTAAGAGACAAAGGGTTAGTAAATGCAGTTAAAGCATTTGTTAAACCAAAATACCGAACGATTAAAGCAGTAGATAACATATCATTCGGTATTGAAAAAGGAGAAATCCTTGGATTTATAGGGCCGAATGGAGCCGGTAAATCGACGACAATTAAAATGCTATGCGGAATAATGCAGCCAGATAGTGGCACATGCGTAGTGGGAAACATTAATCCATTTAAGAACAGGAAAGAATATGTTGCAAACATTGGCGTTGTATTCGGACAGAAATCTCAACTATGGTGGGATATACCGGTTATAGAATCATTTGAACTACTAAAAGCAATATACAAGATACCTGAAGATAATTATGAGAAGACAAAACAACAATTAGTCACAAAATTAAATCTGCAAGATTTATTAGATGTACCAGTTAGACAACTAAGTTTAGGCCAGAGGATGAGATGCGAACTAGCCGCAGCACTGTTACATGATCCAGATATTTTATTCTTGGATGAGCCGACAATTGGGCTCGATGCAGTTTCAAAAGTACAATTAAGAGAATTTATTAAAGAACTAAACAAAGAGAAAAAGACTACAATAATTCTTACAACACACGATATGACAGATATCGAAGAATTAGCATCAAGAGTAGTCGTAATAGGTAAAGGAAAACTATTGTATGATGGAAGCTTAGAAAAAATCAAACACAAATTTCAATCAACTAAAAAATTAGAGATTATTTATAAAAATTTACAAGCCGCTCCAAAAATAGAATCAAAGATTCTAGAAAAAGATGATAAAAAAGTATTAATAGAAGTAAATACTAAGAAAGAAAGTATATCTAGTATTATTGAAAAATACAGTAGAGTATGTAGTATTGAAGATGTAAACATACATGAAAATAATATAGATAATATTATTCTAGAAATGTATAAGGAGTATGAGTTATGAAGGGATATTTAAGTTATTTTAAGACAACTCTCGTTTCAGGACTCCAATACAAAACAGCCGCAATAGCTGGAATATGTACTCAGTTTTTCTGGGGATTTCTACAAATATTTATTTACCAAGCATTCTATGCAGGAACAGGACAGGCAGTTCCAATGGACTTTGAAAAATTAGTAACATATATTTGGCTACAACAAGCATTACTAACACTTGTATTTGTAAGAATAAGAGATGAGAGTATAGCTAAGAGTATTAAAAATGGTACTGTAGCATATGAGCTAGTAAGGCCATACAATTTGTATATATGGTGGTTTATTAAATGCATAGCAGGAAAGCTCGCAGCTGTGACTTTACGTTCAGGAGTATTAATTGCTGTAACATTATTTTTACCAGAACCATACAATTTATCTTTACCAATATCATTTAGCGCATTCTTACTGTTCCTACTAAATTTATTCTTAGGAGCATTAATAGTAACAGCTATAATGGTAATAATACACTCCATAGCATTCTTTACTTATGATGATAAAGGAATTGCAACTGTAATATATAACTTTGCCGAGATACTAAGTGGTACAAGCTTACCGCTACCACTGTTACCAACGTTTATACAGAATATTTGCCTGATTTTTCCGTTCTGGCTAATAGGTGATTTTCCATTTAGAATATATTCTGGAGATATACCAGTAGCAGAAGGATTAAAATATTTGGGATTACAAATATTCTGGGTGATAGCATTAATATTTATAGGAATGAAAATATTAAAATATGCGATGAAGAAAGTATATATACAAGGAGGTTAAAATGTTTAAGTATATTTCAATGCATCTAAAGTCGCAGCTGGAATATAAAAGTTCCTTTATATTCTTAATAATAGCTCAAATAGCTGCGTTCTTTGGTTACTGCGTTGTTTTCTACTCGCTATTTGCAAAGTTTGGACTTGTTAAATCATTTAACATTTATCAAGTAATACTTTGCTTTGCTGTAGTACAATTTGGCGAAAACTTCGCAGAAGGTTTACTTAGGGGGTTTGATAAATTTTCCGAAATAATTAAACACGGACATTTAGATCAACTTTTAGTAAGACCACAAAATATATACCTACAAATAATAGGGTATAAGATAGAGCTATCTAAATTAATTAAATGTGTAATATCTTTAATAATATTAGGATATGCACTAATAAAGCTAAAAATTAAATTAATATATTATCCTGTAATACTTATGATGATGCTAGGAAGCACAATAGTATTTGGAGCATTTCTAATATTAAGCGCTGCAATGTGTTTTGTAACAATAGAGGGACTTGAAGTAATAAACATATTCATATATGGAACAAGAGATTTCGCGCAATATCCAATAGGAATATATAACAAAATAGTAAAGACATTCTTTACATATATTGTTCCAATAGGCCTTACATCATACTATCCAATGTTATATATAACTGGTTCATCGGATAGATGGTGGTATATACTGTTACCAATACTAAGCCTAATAACCTTAATTCCAGCATGTTTAACATTTAACGCAGGAATGAGGAAATACAAGAGCACAGGATCATAGGAAATCTAATAATTAATAATAAAACGGTACCGATGTATATGTATATAAAGGTACCGTAATATATTTTTTCTAAAAAGAACAAATGTTTCTATAAACAATTGACAATTGTTGTATGCGTTGCTATACTTATAGTGTTGAAAAGGAGTGAAAATATTATGAATAATAAAATTGATTATAAAGAATTAAAAGAAAGTTTATTAAACGATATGGTACAAGGAATACTGCCATATGCTGATGTTGATGAAATAATTGAAATTATACGAAGTGGTGAAAAACAAATATATGAAGGGAAAGGAATACCTGCTGATGTTGCAATTGCAGAATTAGAGCAAATTTTTATAAAAAAGGAGGCACGTTAATGAATAAATTCAAAATAATTCTGACTTGTGACTTTAAAAATATGCTTTATAACAGGTTAGAATATTATTATTTATATAGTGATAACTATGTAAAAACTATTATGGATGAGCTAAAAGCAGTTATTGATATAATTTCTAAATTTCCATACATTGCGCCAAAGTATAATTCAAACAAAAATCTTAGAAGGTTTGTTATAAAAAATAAATTTGCAATAATATATAAAATTAATGGTGACGAAATACATATGTTGTATTTTTTAGATGGTCGCATGAAAAATAATAGCCTTGAAGTAAACGAAACAGTAAGTTTAATTTATGCGGTTTAATCTATTAGATTTCTTGCAATATATTCTTAATGTGATATAATACACATATCGAGGGATAATATATGGAAGGTAGAATGAACGTTAGAACAAGAAAAGCAATTGAAAGAGAAATGAAGAAAGAAAAGAAGGCTGCTATAAAAAGAGAAGCTAAAAGATTCATGAAAGCAACAATAAAAACAGTCATCATTTTATTAGTTGCGTTTGTTGCATTTGTAATAATGGAACTTGTTAGATTTAATAACAACTTAGGAGTATTACCAGGCAAAATAACAGCAGAAAACTATACAGAAGATACTGCTATATATTCTGGAGTAGGTTATACAATATCATATAAGTATGATAAAAAATTCGAAGATTACCAATACTCAGCAGATGCTTTAACAAACGACAATATAGTAAGTGGTGAATTTAAGTTATTTAATAAGTGGTTATTAGGGGCATGGATTAAATAATATTGTAAATAAAAAATATTTACATAAATATCATAAAAAAGTTGTAATTTAAATAAACTTATGTTAGAATATATTAGGTAAAAGCGAATCTTATTAATAAGGAGGGACAAATAATGAAAAGCGAAATACAACCAAAATACGAAAAAACAACAATTACTTGCGCTTGCGGTAATGTAATTGAAGTAGGTTCAACTAAAAAAGATATGAAAACTGATACTTGTAGCGCATGTCATCCATTCTTTACTGGATTAAAACAAGCAGTTTCTTCTAAAGGTAGAGCCGCAAAATTCATGGAAAAATACGGAACAAATAAGTAATATAACGGTGCTGCATATTGTAGCACTTTTATTTTACTCAAAATTGGGTAAATATATAGAATTAAATAGGAGGATGTATGAAAAACAATAATGTAGCATTTATATACGATTTTGACGGAACCTTAGCACACGGGAATATACAAGAGTATAACTTTATACCATCTCTTAAAATGACATCTAAAGAGTTCTGGGAAGAAGCAAATGACCTTAAAATCAAAAACAATATGGAAGGCGTTCTAGCATATATGTATTTAATGCTAAAGAAAGCAGAAGAAAAGAATATATCTGTTAAGAAAAGTGCGTTTGTAGAGTATGGAAAAAGCGTTACTTTTTATCCGGGCGTAGAAGACTGGTTTGATAGAATAAACAACTATGGCGCCGCGTTAGGTCTTAACATACACCATTACATAGTGTCATCTGGTATAAAGGAAATGATAGAAGGAACACGCATAAAAGATAAGTTTGAAAGAATATATGCTTGTAGTTTCTTATACAATGTAGATGATATTGCAAAATGGCCTGCTGTTTGCGTAAACTATACAAACAAGACACAATTTTTATATAGAATAAACAAAGGCATATTTGAGGTGTATGATGAAGCAATAAACGATAAAATGGAAGAAGATAAAAAAGCAATTCCATTTAGCAATATGGTATACTTCGGAGATGGACTTACAGATGTGCCATGTATGAAACTTGTAAAAGACAACGGCGGAGTTGCAGTGGCAGTACATAAAGATAGTGATAGACTTTCTACTAAGTTGTTTGCAGACGGCCGTGTTAATTTAACAGTACCAGCAAACTATGAAGACGGAAGTAAACTAGATGCTGAAATAAAGAAAGTTTTAGATAATATAAAGGAAAGAAATAATGAGTAATATATTAAATAAACTAACAGAAGAATATATAAATAAGTACAATATAGATTCCCTAGATATAACAAGTAACCCTAGGGAACTTGTTGTTTTATTACTTGCTGAAATAAAATGTGTAAAATTATCAGATATAAAGCTTGATATGGTAGAAATAACAGATAAAGATATACAAATATTAGATCAAATGATAGAAAAAATAGCTGTGGATAAAATACCTCCACAGTATTTAACACATAAAGCATATATATATAACGAGGAATACTATATAGAAGACGGTGTTTTAATACCAAGACAAGACACTGAAACATTAATAGAGGAAAGTATTAACTGTATAAAAGAAAACTGTTATTTAAGCCTTCTAGACGTTTGTACAGGCTCTGGATGTGTAGGCATTAGTATAACTAAAAATTCAAATATAAAAAAATGTACATTAATAGATATATCAGACATAGCAATTAAAGTGGCTACTAAAAATATAGAGATAAATAATGTAAAAGACAAATGCGAAGTAATTAAATCAGATATGTTTGAATCACTATACAAAACTACAAACAAGTATGATATAATAACGTCAAATCCGCCATACCTTACAGATGATGAAATGAATGAGATTTCAGACTTTGTTAAAAATGAACCAGAACTAGCATTAAGAGGCGGAAAAGATGGTTTAGAACCATATAGAGTTATATATAATGAAGCTAAGAACTTCTTAAATGATGGTGGAAGCATTCTTGTAGAAATAGGATACCGTGAGGGTGAAGATGTTGTAAACATCATTAAGAAACATAAAGAATATACAGATATTAAAGTAATTAAAGATATTAATTCAAAAGATAGGGTGGTAAAATGTCGTTTTCAGAAGAAATAAAAAAAGAAATTCTAGAAACACGTAATAAAAAATGTTGCGTTATACCTTTAAGATATGGCGAGTTAATTACGGAATCTAAAGATATAACTGTAACAGAATTAAAGAAGCTAATAACAAAAGCCTGCTGCAAAAAAGCATTCTTAAAAGGAGTGTTTTTAGGTAGTGGGTGTTTAGTGAACCCAGAATCAGATTACCATTTTGAAGTATCCCTAAAAGGTAAAACACATGCAAACTATGTTATGAAAATAATGGAAGAGTTTGGCCTTTTCCCTAAGACAATTAAAAGGAACCAAGATTATGTGGTATATATAAAAGAATCTGAACAGATAGCTACTATGCTAAGAATATTTGAAGCAAATAAAGCTGTGTTTAAGTTTGAGGATGTTCGTATAAACAAAAGTATTAAAAATGATATAAATCGTACAGTAAACTGTGAGACAGCTAATTTAAATAAGATAGCAAAAGCTTCATATAAGCATATAGAAGCAATAAACAAATTAAGAGAAGATGGAAGATTTGACACTCTAAATGCTAAGCTAAGAGAAATAGCAGAACTTAGAGAAGATGATCCTGCGGCGTCTCTAGAAGAATTAGCTGCTAAATGCTCATATGAAATAAGTAAATCTGGTGTATATCATAGATTAAATAAGATAGTAAAAATAGCGGAGGAAGAATGAAAGACTTAGGAATATATATACATATACCATTTTGTAAATCTAAATGTTTCTATTGCGACTTTTATTCTAAACCAGAATGTACAAATAATAATATAGAAGAATACATAGATACAATATGTATGGAGCTTCTAGCTAACTCAGAATTATTACAAGAGAGAAATATAACTACTGTATATTTTGGCGGAGGAACTCCCTCTTTAATAGACGCAAAACATATAGCCAAAATATTAGATATAATTAGGTTATTTAACAACAGCATAGAAGAAATAACAATAGAAGCAAATCCAGAGAGCTTAAATAAAGAAAAACTTACTGCATATCTAGAAGCAGGAGTAAATAGATTAAGTTTAGGTTTGCAATCTGCAAATGACAATACATTAAAGAAAATAGGACGTATTGCAACTAAAGAAATGTTTGAAAAAGCATATATGGATGCAATAGAAGCTGGATTTAGTAATATTTCTACAGATGTAATAATTGGTCTTCCAGATGAAACATTAGAAGACTTTAAGAATACAGTAGAATACATTCTTAGTCTAGATAAAATAAAACATATATCTGCATATAGTTTAGAAGTACACGAAGGAACAAAACTAGACTTTCTACTTAACAGTGGATTCTTAACATTGCCTGATGAGAATAATGAAAGAGAAATGAAATACACTCTAGATAAAATGTTAGAAGAAAAAGGCTTTAATAAATATGAAATATCTAATTATGCTAAACCTAAATATGAATCTAAGCATAATACTGGATATTGGAATCAGCAAGAGTATTTAGGACTAGGTGCAGCTGCAGCCAGCTTCATAAATAGTACTAGATATACAAATATACCAGATATGGATAAGTATATAGAATATATAAAACAAGGTATAAGTGTAAAACAAGACGTTGAAGAAATGGACTTGCTAGATACTATGAAGGAATATATAATTCTTAGACTAAGACTTAAAGAAGGCCTAAACTTTAATGAGTTTAAATTAAAGTTTAAGAAAGATGTATTAGATATGTATAAAGTACAAATAGATAAATTAGTAGAAGAAGGACTTCTAGAAAAAGATGATAAAGGAATACGTCTTACATATAAAGGAGAAGATCTAGCCAATATAGTATGGCAAGAGTTTATATAGAAATTATATAAATTAAAGCGGAGGATAATATGGCTGAAACAAAAATATGCACTAAATGTGGCGTTGAAAAAAATATAAATGAATTCAGAATGAAAAAAAGTAAAGGAAAACTACGTAGATATTCACAATGCAAAGAATGTGAAAGTGAATACAATAAACAATATAATGAAGCTAATAAAGAACAAAGGGAACAATATAGAGAAGAGAATAAAGAACATATTCGTGAAATTAAAAAAAGATATAAAGAAACTCATAAAGAACAAATAAGAGAGTATCAAAAAAAATATGATGAAGAACATAAAGAACAAAGGAAACAATATATACAAAATAATATAGAAAAAATTAGAAAATCAAAAAAGAAATACAAACAAACTCATAAAGATAAAGTAAGTGAATATGACAAACAATATATGAAATTATATAATAAAGAATATAGGGAATCGCATAGAGAAGAAATGACAACATATAAAAGAGAGTATAAAAAGCAAAGAAAAAAAGATGATCCCTTATTTAAACTAAAAGAACAATTAAGATTTTGCATTAGTCAAAGTTTTTCAAGAAAAAAATACATCAAACAATTACATACTGAAGAAATAATAGGAATACCAATAAATGAATTTATTGAATACTTATTAAATACATATAAAGATAATTACGGATATGAGTGGGACGGGAAAGACGATGTGCATATTGACCACATAATGCCTTTAGCAAAAGCAAAAAGCGAAGAAGAAATTATGAAATTGTGTTATTATACAAATCTTCAACTATTAAAATCAAAAGATAATTTACAAAAAAAAGATAAATTAGATTGGAAAATAAAAAAAGATTGAGTTGATTTTATTAGGGAATATATTGAATCATTTATTTCTGAATAATAATTCACACAACACAAACGGAGGTTATAATGGAGAACAAAGAAAAAATACTTGTTATAGATGGTAATAGTATAATGAATAGAGCATTCTATGGCATAAGATTACTATCTGTAAAAGATGGAACATATACAAATGCAGTATACGGCTTTCTAAACATATTCTATATGATGGAAAGCATGTTAAAGCCAGACTATGTAGCTGTAGCTTTTGATATATCTGCACCAACATTTAGACATAAGATGTATGATGAGTATAAAGCAGGCCGTAGATCTATGCCAGATGAACTTAGACCACAAATGAGTTTAATTAAAGATGTATTAAGAGCAATGAACATCCCTATATTAGAATTAGAAGGATATGAAGCAGATGATATATTAGGTACAGTTGCTAAAAGAAGCGCAGCTAAAGATATAGTTACATATATACTAACAGGAGATAAAGATAGTCTTCAATTAGTATCTGAAATGAGCAATGTAGTTATGCCTGGTAAGAATGGTGCTAAGACAGAGTATACTATATATAATCCCGAAACTTTAATGGAAGCTATGGGTGTTAAACCATACCAAATAATTGAACTTAAAGCATTAATGGGAGATAAATCAGATAATATACCTGGTGTACCAAAGGTAGGAGAGAAGACAGCGCTTACGCTTCTTAATATGTGTGACAATATAGAAAACCTATATAACAATATAGAGACTATAGATGTATCAGATAAATTAAGAGCTAATCTAATAGAAAATAAAGAGATGGCTTTCTTAAGTAAGACCCTAGCTACTATTAATACAGATGTTCCTATAGATTTAGATTACGAGGCATTAAGAGTTAAAGATGTAAATTTAGAAGAAGTTACTAAATTATTTACTAGACTTGAGTTTAAGAAGTTCTTAGATAGATATTTGGGTGGTAAAGAGGTAGTAAATGTAAATGGAGATTTCTTTAGTGGGTTAGCTAATACTAAATTTGTTAACCTTAATACTAAAGAGGATGTTAAAGAGGCACTTAATACATTAAGCCCTATTAATAATACTAAACTACCATTTATATTCTTAGATTCTAAATTTGAATCAGATAAATTAAAGAATACATTAATATTTAGTATAGCAAACAACATATATACTATTAAGATTACAGATATAAATGCTAAAAGCGTTTTAGAAGAGTTTTGTTCATATAGATGTGAAAAGATTGGTTACAACATAAAAAGTGTCTTAAATTTGGCTTTTAGAAACAATATAAGGGATATATATGGTTTTAATGATGACCTTATGATTATGTATTACCTAATTAATACAGCAGACAATAACCAATCAATAGATAAAATAACATATGAAGTGTTGAATGCTAATTTTCCAACTCTTAATAAAGAGACTAAGAAGGTAGAACAAACTTCAATGTTTGATATGTTTGATGATTCACCTGTTAAAGAGGAAACTTTAGATGAATTAACAGATAATGAAAAAGAAGTACTTTTTGCATATATAAACGTAATTGTAAAAACAGAAGCTAAGCTAAAAGAAACTCTTCATGAAATGGGCTTAGATTATCTATACAATGAAGTAGAAATGCCTTTGGTAGAGACACTAGCAAATATAGAAGCTAATGGAATGTATGTAGATAAAGTTAAGCTTAAGGAATTTGGAGAATATATAGAAAAAAATATTTCAGAATTAACTGCTAAAATATATGAACTTGCAGGCGAAGAATTTAATATAAACTCACCAATGCAACTTGGTAAAATCCTATTTGAAAAACTAGAAATAGAATATCCTAAAAAGACTAAATCTAATTATTCTACAGATAAGGAAATACTAGAAACAGTACAAGATAAACATGAAATTGTGCCTCTAGTATTAGAATATAGAACTTTAGCAAAACTTAAATCTACATATATAGATAGTTTAATAGATGTAATAGATCGTGACAGTAGAATACATACAACATTTATGCAAACAGTAACTGCAACTGGTAGACTTTCTAGTGTAGAGCCAAACCTTCAAAATATACCTGTAAGAACAGACTTGGGTTCTAGAATTAGAGAATGTTTTGTTGCAGAAAAAGAAGGATACAAAATAGTAGATGCAGACTATAGTCAAATAGAACTAAGAGTTCTTGCAGATATGTCTGGTGACCCTACTATGATAAATGCATATACAAACGGAGATGACATACACTCAATAACTGCCTCTCAAGTATTTAATGTGCCTTTAGAAGAAGTAACTAAAGAACTACGTTCTAAAGCAAAAGCGGTTAATTTTGGTATTGTATATGGTATAAGCGATTTTGGCCTTGCTAAAAACATAAATGTATCAAGATGGGAAGCTAAAGAATATATAGAAAACTACTTTAGACATTATTCTAGCGTAGAAAAATATATGAAGAGCCTTATAGAAAGCGGCTTAGAAACAGGATACGCAACTACAAAATATGGACGTAAAAGAAAGGTATTAGAACTTAAATCTGCAAACTACAATACTAGAATGTTTGGTGAAAGAGTTGCAATGAACATGCCTATACAAGGTACTGCTGCAGATATTATGAAGATTGCTATGAACAATTTATATAAGAGATTCAAAGAACTAAATCTTGAAGCTAAAATAATAATGCAAGTACATGACGAACTTCTAGTTGAAGCTAAAGATAGCGAAGTAGAAATAGTTAAAAATACAATGAAGGAAGTAATGGAATCTGCGGTTAAATTAAATTTACCTTTAGAAGCCGATGTAAATGTAGGATTAAGTTGGATGGAAGCTAAATAATATTAAGGAGAGACAAATTGAAAAAGAAAAATAATAACAAGTGGAAAAAGAATAACATAAGTTTAAATATGTTTATTTTATTAATATTATTGCCTGTTATAATATACTTTGTAGCTATAAATTTAATATATCCAAGAAAATATAAGGATATAGTAGAACAAGCTGCTAGTATATATAACGTAGATCCTAATTTAATATATGCTGTAATAAAACAAGAAAGCAACTTTAATAAAGATGCTGTATCTAGTGCTGGAGCAAAAGGTCTTATGCAAATAATAGATCCTACAGCAAAACAAATGGCAAGAAGAATAGATTCTATAGACGATAAAAATTACGATGTATTTGATCCATATACAAATATACATATAGGAACAAAGTATTTATCTTATCTTATAAAGTATTTTTATGGTAATTATTATCTAGCAATAATTGCATATACCGCAGGAATGGGCAGAGTAGACACATGGCTTGAAGCAGAATATAATGAATATACGGATTATACAAAGCTATTAGAAAATATTAAATATAATGAAACAAAAACATATTTTGAAAAAGTATTAAACTATTATAATATTTATACAAAATTATATAATTAATTAAAGAAAACATTAAAAAAGTTAAAGAAATTTTAGTAAAATTAGAAACGCTAAACCTCAAGTGGGGACTAGCGTTTCTTTGTTATAATTAGTACTAGGTACTAGTTATAGCAAGGGTTTCGGGCTTCTTAAAGCTTTACTTATTTTTCAAAAAATGGTATAATGAAAATGTAGCCTTAAAATTTTAGGAGGTAAAATGAATAATCCAAAGACAGAATTAGACTACTTTGACTTTACATTAGAGCCAGGCAAAAACAAGGAGTCGAGATTAAGTGAGTACGTAGA
Source organism: Clostridia bacterium (assembly GCA_017521005.1). Classification (GTDB taxonomy): domain Bacteria; phylum Bacillota; class Clostridia; order TANB77; family CAG-465; genus UMGS1649. The sequence continues at coordinate 12,133 of JAFXEC010000068.1, forward strand.
TAACATATATGTTAGTATAATAACTCACTATGAAAATCAGGGTTATATAAAACAAACATATAACTCACTGCTTAACCAAACTTTCCCTCATTGGGAATGGTTAATTGCAACACATGAAATTGATGAAACATTAAACGAATTAGTAAAGATAGATAAAAGAATTAGAATTGTAAAATTAGAAGATGATGAGAGTTTAGCAAAAGCGCAATATATCGCTGCAAAAGAAGCAAAGAGTGATTTGTTATTACTTCTTTGTGAATCGGATTTAATAGACAAAACAATGTTAGAATGTGGTTATTTTACTATGCTAACAAACCCAGAAGGTGTTTGGGCATATTCTAGAATGGTAAATTTTCATGACAAACAAGGTCTATTTAACAAGAAACTAGCTATTTATGAAATGGCTAAAAAGAACATTATATCTAGATGTGCATTTATTAGAAAAGATAAATTCTTAGAACTAGATACATTTATGTCTTTACCATCAGAAGTACATGAAGATTGGTATATGTGGCTATATTTCTTAAGCAAGAAATATGTTCCAATTAAAATGGATTACTATGGTTATTGGCATAGAAAACTATCAGACGAAAAATATGTAATGGTAGAAAATAGTGAAGAAAAATCTAAGATATCTGATGAATACATAGATAAGATGAAGTCTGAAATTAAACTAGATACTAATATTATTGAGTTTGATAAAATCTATAAAATAGACTATAAAGATATACCACAAAAGATCGAATTAACTAAAAAAGATATCTTCCCATTAGCTGAGAAGAAAAGACTTTTATTCATAGTTCCTTGGTTTGTTGTAGGTGGTGCAGATATATTTGCATTAAATCTAATTAAAGGACTTAGAGCAAAAGGATATGAAATTAGTGTAATCACCACTAAGAAATGTGATTATGTTTTAAGGCAAAAAGTAGAACAATATGTTGACGAATATTTCGATTTAACATCGTTCTTAAAAGAAAAAGATTGGGCAAGCTTTATTTATCATATTATAAAATCTAGAAAGATAAATGCAGTTGTTCTTTCAAATAGTTTCTACGGATATTATGTATTACCATGGCTTAAATTCCATTTCAAGGAAATACCATTCGTAGACTATATACACGCAGAAAACTGGACATTAAGAAACGGTGGATTCCCTAAGGATTCCAACTCGGTTGCAATGTACTTAGATAATACATATACTTGTACAAAACATTTAAGGCACATAATGTACAATATTATGAATAGAAATATCAAGAACATTAAACCTGTATATATAGGTACTGATCCCGATTTCTATGACTTAAATAAGAAATACGAAGGCGAAGATGAACTTAAAAAGAAATACAAAGGTAAGGAAGTAATTCTATTTGTAGGTCGTATGGTTCATTATAAACGTCCGTTATTTGCAATTGAAGTGTTAAAACAATTAATTAAGACTAGACCTAATGTAAGACTTGCGTTTGTTGGAGATGGTCCTGCATTTGAAGATATGAAAAAGAAAATTGCAGACGAACATCTAGAAGAATATGTAGACCTTTATGGCATGCAAGAAGATGTTAGACGTTTCTATAAAGTAGCTAAGGTTACACTTGTGTGTTCTTTAAGAGAAGGGTTAACACTTACTACATATGAATCTATGTCTATGGGTGTACCTGTAGTATCTTGTGATATAGGCGGTCAAAAAGAGCTTATACAAACAGATTGTGGTTACCTAATCAGACCATATCAAGTACCGGAACAACAATTTGAGTTCGATTATTCTGAAAATGAAATAGAAGAATATAGAGCAGCAATTGAAAAAGTTCTACTAAATAAAGAAAAAGTAGATTACAAAGAACTATGTAGAAATAAGATTGTTACATATTTCTCGATAGAAAAAATGATAAGCGATATGGACAAGTACCTATCTAAGCTTATCAAAACAGGTTCTACTACAGATAAAAACTACTGTAACAATATAGAATTTGCAGAAAGATACTTATTATTAAATAGCATGCTTGAATCATTAAACAGATCCTTTGAAGAGGAGGTTAAAAAGAATAATGAGCAAAAATAAAATCGCAATAATAGCAGATATACCTAACTGGTCTTTTGATATAATTGCACAATTATTAAAAAAGGAATTAAGCAATAAATATGATATAGACGTATTTTATTGTGTAACAGACTTTAATAAAGACTTATTTGACATTTTAGAAGCTACAAAAGAATATGATGTAATACACTTCCTTGCAAGAAAGCTTTTACTTCAATTTGAAGATGAAAGTTTCAAAGAAAGAGTGGCTCTTAAAGGATATAATTATGATGAATACTTAAAATCTATGGTTAGAAAAATTACAACATGCGTATATGACCATCTAGCAATAAATGATCCAGAAATAGACTATACAAAGCTATATAGGTTATATTCTAAAGCATATTTAGTATGTTCTAAAAAGCTATATGATATATATGCTGCAGTTCCAAATTGTCCATTACCATGGGCAGAAATACCAGATACAATAGATACAGATTTATTTGTACCAGCAAAACTTGAAAGATTTGATAGTGAAAATGTAGCAAATAGACCATTAGTAATTGGTTGGGTTGGAAATAGTAAATGGAACAAGAAATCTGAAGACGATATGGATTATAAAGGTCTACATACAATATTAAAACCAGCTATAGAAGAGCTTAAAGCTGAAGGATATAACATTGTACCTTTCTTTGCAGATGTAAACGATAAATATAGAAACGCAGTAGAAATGCAAGAATACTATAGCAATATAGATATATATGTATGTGTATCGTTAATAGAAGGAACTCCTAGACCACTTCTAGAATCAATGAGTTGTGGTGTACCAGTAATAACAACTGATGTAGGTTTAGCTTATGAAGTTTTAGGCAAAAAAGGTCAAGAATTCATTCTAAAAGAAAGAAATAAAGAAGAATTAAAAGAAAAAATAAAAGAATTATATAATAATAGAGAATTATTAAAAGTATTATCTGAAGAAAACATCAAAGAAGGAGTTAAAAACTCTTCTAAATGTACAGTAGAAAAGTATATAGAGCTATTTGATGGTATAATAAATGATACTTTATAACAAAAAACGCTAAATTTAAGCATTTTGGAGCAAAAAAGACTACACAAATAAATAAAATTGTGTTACAATATTAAAGGTTAGTAAACCAAACATATGAAGGAGGAGAAGGATATATGAGTGGACATAGTAAATGGGCAAATATAAAAAGAAGAAAAGAAGCCGTTGACGGTAAGAAAGCCCAAATTTATTCAAAATTAGGTAAAGAAATAACAGTTGCTGTAAAGCAAGGTGGTCCTGATCCGGCAAGTAACGCAAAATTAAGAGATGTTATAGCTAA
>JAFXEC010000069.1 GCA_017521005.1 Clostridia bacterium
ATAGCTACTGCAAGATCTGATGCAGGTTCGGTTATTTTTATTCCACCAACAACATTTACATATACATCTTGTGCACCTAAACTTATTCCACAAACTTTCTCTATAACTGCAAGAATCATATTTAGTCTGTTTAAATCTATTCCATTTGTTACTCTTCTTGGCACATTATAATATGAATGTGAAGTTAGTGCTTGAAGTTCTAGAAGTAATGTTGATGTTCCTTCTAAAATTGCAGTTGTTGCAGCTCCTGGCTGATTAGTTTCCTTAGTTAAGAACATTTCAGACATATTAGTTACTTCTACTAAGCCTTTTTCTGCCATTTCAAATATTCCTATTTCATTGGTAGAACCAAATCTATTTTTTACTCCTCTAACTATTCTATGACTTACAAATCTTTCTCCTTCTATGTATAACACAACATCTACCATATGTTCTAAAAGTCTAGGTCCAGCTATTGTTCCATCTTTAGTTACATGACCAATAACTATTGTTATTATTCCCATCCTTTTAGCTACATTCATAAGTCTTGCTGTTACTTCTCTTACTTGAGATACACTTCCTGGTACAGAAGATATTGCTTCATCATACATTGTTTGTATAGAATCTATTATACAAACCTTAGGGTTCATATTTATTATTTTTTGTTCTATTTCTGCTATGTCTGTTTCGCCATAAAAATATATTTTATCATTATCTATTCCTAGTCTATCTGCTCTTAGTTTTACTTGTAGTTCAGACTCTTCACCAGATACATAAAGCACATCTCCATGTGTTGTTAATTTATCTGTTACTTGAAGTACAAGTGTAGATTTACCAATACCAGGTTCACCACCTAAAAGTATAAGTGAGCCATCTACAATTCCACCTCCAAGTACTCTGTCTAGTTCCTCAAAACCTGTAGTAAATCTTTGTTTATGTTCTACAGAAACATCTTTCAACTTTTTTAGTTCACTTTTTGGTACATTTGAAACAGATCTATTTGCTACTGTTTCCTTCTTTATTTTTTCTTCAACAAAGCTATTCCACGCATTACAGCCCGGACATTTTCCTAGCCATTTTGCAGATTCATAGCCACAGTCTTTACAAAAGAATACTACTTTTTCTTTTCCCATCTATTACAACAAATCCTTTCTCTTTAGCCATACAGTTACTATTATTGTTGTTACTGCCATTATTCCAAGTATTATATAAAATCCATTTAATCCCGCTGGTAGAGGGAACGGAACATTCATTCCAAATAACGATGCAATAAATGTTGGTATAGATATAATTAACGTAATTGAAGCTAATAACTTCATGACATCATTTAGGTTGTTAGATACAACTGTACCAAATACTTCTGTCATACCATTTAAAATATCGCTATATGTTTTAGACATTTCTAAGGCTTGTCTATTTTCTATTGCCGCATCTTCAAGTATATCTTCATCCTCTTCATACACTTTAATTAATTTTCCACGATTTAATCTTTCCATAACCGCTTGGTTTGTTTTAATTGCTGTATTAAAGAATATCATAGACTTTTGATAATTTATTAATTTGAATAGTTCGTTACTATTCATAGATTTAGCCAAGTTTTCTTCATACACTTCTAAATCTCTACTTATATATGTTAAGTATCTTAAGAATTCAACCGATGTAATGTATAGCAGTTGAAAAGCAAGTCTTGTCTTTTTGTATGTAGAAATTTCACCAACTATTGCCTTCTTTTTAGTAAGCATATCTAGTAGTTTAAATGATGCATTTGAAATTGTTATAACAAAATCATCTCGGACTACTAGTACTCCTATTGGCATTGTTGTATATACCTTGCCGCGTTTATTACTTTCTGTTATAGGCATATTGAACGATACCAATACTTGGTCGTCTTCAGTATCTATGTGAGATGTTTCTTCTTCGTCAAGCGCGTATCTTAACAATGTTTCATCTGCACCAGTTTCTGATATGACTCTTTTTATTTCTGCTTCTGTTGGTTTTATTAAATCTATCCAGCAGCCCTTTTCTATATTCTTGATTTCAAGAATTGTTTTGCTTTGTTCAGTATTTTTTAATATTTTAATCATACTATTTCCTCCTCTCTCCAACTTTTATTTTATTATGCCTTTAAGCTTCTTGTCAAGCAAAATAAGACCACTTTTGTTGTTTTGTGAGTAATTTTATGATATAATCTTTTCGTAGTTAAATTTAGCCTACAAATAATTATTTAAGGAGCACATATGAAAGACCTGAAGATTACATTTGTACAGGACGGCAAAGAGCAAGTAAGAGAGTTCGATACTCTTATGGATTTCATGGTACATTACGAAATGAGCGATGACAAAAAGCAGGTAACAACCGCAGAAAAAATCACAGCAATTTTCTTTGAAAAACCTATTCTTACCAAGGAATTTCTTTCTATGCAGCAGCTTTACGAACACTGTAGAGCTATTACGTTTTAGTACAACTTTCCCAAATAAAACCAGAGGAAATATTCTGAAGTGGTAAAATGAAAGTAGACACAAAAATCTACTTTCATTTTTTGTTTGTGTTAAAATATTGTTAAGGAGGAATATATTATGGGAAGGCCAAAAGGTGGTAAAAATAAATATTGGAGCAAAGAAGAAAAATTAAGAAT
>JAFXEC010000070.1 GCA_017521005.1 Clostridia bacterium
ATGAACTAAATTGGTTTGTTTTATATAGGAGGAAATAATGGAAATAGCAAAGCACATATTTAGAGGATATGATATCCGCGGAATATATGGAAATGATTTAAATGAAGAGGTAGCATATAAAGTTGGACAAGGTTTTGGATCGTATATATCTGAACTTGGAAAAACTAAAGCTATAGTTGGTAGAGATAACAGAATACATTCTGAATCTATGCAAAAAGCGTTGATAGATGGAATTTTATCTACAGGTATAGATGTAGTAAATATAGGTTTGGTTACAACACCTATGTATTATTATTCATGGATACATCTGGGTATACCTTCAGGCATGATGGTTACAGCAAGTCATAATCCTAAAGAATATAATGGATTTAAATTTGCTTTTGATGAATCTGGAAACGCATATGGGGATAAGATTCAAGAGTTTAGAGAATATATAGAAAAAGGTGAGTTTAAAGTAGGACATGGAACGTTAACTCATGCTGACATAAGAGAAGGATACTTAAATCTTATTAAAGAAAGAACCAATTTCGGAGATAGAAAACTTAAAGTTGTTGTAGATGGTGGTAATGGTGCTGCTACTACTATTATGAAAGATGTATTTTCTATGTTTGAAAATCTAGACGTAACATATATCTGTGATAAGCCAGATGGAACATTCCCAAATCATGAAGCAGATCCAAGCGTTATAGCTAACTTAACTATGTTAAGAGATAAAGTATTAGAACTTAAAGCAGACGTTGGCCTAGCTTTTGATGGCGACTGTGACAGAATAGGAATAATAGACGAAAAAGGAGACTACATAGCTCCAGATATGTACTTAATTGCTCTGTGGAGAAGTATTATAGATAAAGTGGACAATAAATGTGCGCTTCATGATGTTAAATGTACAAAAGCTATAGCAGATGAAATGAAAAAACTTGGTGGAAGCGTATGTAGATATAGAGTGGGTAACTCATATATTAAAGCAAAAATGAGAGATGGAGATTTTGCATTAGGTGGCGAACTTTCAGGACATATATTCTTTAGAGATAGATGGCCTGGTTTTGATGATGGTATTTACGCAGGATTAAGATATGTTGAACTATTATCTAATGGAGATATGAAAGCATCAGATCTTTTAGCTGGTGTTACAAAATATTATTCAACTCCAGAAATAAAGGTAAAATCCACTGAAACAGAAAAATATAAGTTAGTAGAAAAAGTAAAAGCTTATGCTGAATCTAAGGGATATGAAACTTGTGATATAGATGGTATAAGAGTTGAATTTGACGATGCTTGGATGTTAGCAAGAGCAACTCAAACAGGACCAGATGTAGGTATGAGATTTGAAGCGACAACAGAAGAAAGATTAAAAGAAATAATGGATGAATTTAGAGAGGTTATTAAGTTTTAATGAAAAATATAGTTATATCTAAATTAGATAAAAAAGATGTTAAAGAGGCATCAAAGCTTGTTGCCACTCTAGCAGATTATACTCTAGATAAAAGACCAGACATATTTGTACCTAATTATGAAAATTGGGAACTAAATTTAATGGAAAGATTAGATAATAAAGATTATCATATGATAGTAGCAAAAGATGAAGATAAGGTTATAGGAACATGTATTGCTGAGATTAAACATATTGGCGATGATGAAGTAACTAAAATTAGAGATATATTGTTTATAGAATATATCGTAGTTAGTGACGACTATAAAAGAAATGGCATTGGAACAGCTATGCTAAATCATATGAAAGATTTTGTTAAAGAGAATAATATTTTATCTTTAGAATTAACAGTTTGGGGATATAACACAGGAGCAATAGAATTTTATAACAAGAATTTAAAAGTAAAAAGAACAATTTATGAATATATGAATGACGAGGAGAATTAGTATGAAATCAGGATTTGTAGCGGTTGTAGGTAAACCTAACGCTGGTAAATCTAGTATGGTAAATAATCTTGTCGGTTTTGATGTTGCAATAATAACACCAAAGCCACAAACAACTAGATTTAACATCAAGGGTATTAGAACAACTGAAACTTCACAAATAATATTTATAGATACACCAGGTGTACATAGCCCTAAGAATAAATTAGGCGAATACATGATGAAAGGTGTAGGCTTAGCAGTAGATAATGTTGATGCTATTATTTATCTTGTAGATGGCGCAAAACCAGTTTTAGATGAAGCAAACAAGAGAATAATGGAACAAATTGTTGAGACTAAGAAAAAAGTATTATTGGTTATTAATAAAGTAGACAAAATTAAGAAAGAAAACATTTTAAGAATAATAGAAGAGTACAATAAATATATTCTATCTATTGGTGGTAAATTCGAAGATATAGTACCTATATCTGTATATAAAAAAGATGGATTAGAAACTCTTGTTAAGTGTATTGAAAATGCGCTTCCAGATGGAGATTATATTTTTGAAGAAGATGAGATTACAGATGTAACTGAAAGAGAACTTGTAGAAGAATATATAAGAGAAAAAGCTCTTAAATATCTTGATGAAGAAATTCCACATGGACTTTCTATACAAGTTGAAAAAATGAAGGATAGAGTTACTGAAAACGACAATCTTGTTTATGATATTGAAGCAAATATAATTTGCAAAAAATCATCTCACAAAGGAATAATAATTGGTAAAGATGGTGAAATGCTTAAACGCATTGGAACAGCAGCAAGAAGAGATATAGAAAAAATGTTGGATGCTAGAGTTAATCTTAAACTTTGGGTTAAAGTAAGAAAAGATTGGGATGATAACGACAGTTATTTACAACAATTTAAGAACAAAATTAGCTAGTATATGACAATAAAATTCGTATAACAAACTTAAAAATACATACAATATTACTAGGTGATTTAAATGGAAGAGTATTGGGATAAATTTGAACAAACTGGTAGTATTGAGGATTATTTAAGATATAAAGATATATGTAAAGCAGCGGAATTAGAAATTGGGGGAAATGATGAAATTACTGAAGGTGAAGGGAGTAGTAATAAAAGAGATAGCCTATAAAGATAATGATAAAATAATTACATTACTTACAGATGAATTAGGTAAAATCTCTTGTATGGCTAAAGGCGCTAAAAAGACAAATAGTGCCCTTCTTGCTTCATGCCAATTATTTGTATATAGTGAATTTGTATTATACAAAGGAACTACATTTTACCATATAAATTCTGCCGAAAGTATAGATACGTTTTATGACTTGCGTATAGATTTGGATAAGTATGAAAAAGCTTGTGAAATAAGCAAAACATTAAATAGCTTGGTTTATGAAAATGTAGAAGCGTCAGGAATATTATCGTTATTTCTAAACACATTATATGTAATAGCAAAGAAAGATTTAGAGTTTAGCTATGTAAAGAGTGTATTTAAGTTAAAAACATTAGCACTATTAGGGTATAGCCCAAGTATAACAAGATGTAGCAATTGTAATAGTAGCATGATAGAAAAAGAAGATAAAGGATATTATTATTCTTTTAATACTAATAGTGTATTATGTGGCAATTGTTATACTAAGTTATCTAAAGAGAATGAAGAAAAATTAAAAGGCGGTTGGTATGTAAAACTTGGTCAAGCAGCCTTTTATGCAATATATTATATTTTAGCAAGTGATTCTAAAAAAGTATATTCATTCAAAATAGATAAAAAAGCAGAAAAGGAGCTAGAAAAAGTAGCAGATAGGCTATATACAGAACAATTAAGTTTTTAATAAAAATAATAAAAAGTGTATACTGTGTGTATGCACTTTTTTTATGTGAATACGTAAAAAAACTTGTATAAAAATATATTATGCTATACAATAAAAATATAAAGAGGAGGAACAAAAGATGAAGAAAGGTATATCCTTAATAGTTTTAGTCATTACAATAATAGTGATGATAATATTAGCAGCAAGTGTAGTAATAACATTATCTAACACAGGCGTAATAAATAAAGCAAATGATGCAGTGGATTTAACTAACCAAGCACAAGTACAAGATATGGCATCGATAGTATGGGCCGAAGCATATATTGATGGAGACAGAGGCGCGGACTTAGAAACGACTGTAAAAAACAAATTGAAAGATGAAGGTATTACAGAAGATAAGTGGAATGTAGTTGTAACGGATAAGGGAGTTACAGTTACAGGTAAAAATCCGTCAGGGGGTAATGTAGAACCATTGCCACAAGTTATAACATTAGGTTCGTTAATAACAAAAGATAATTATGGAGACACAGTAGATTATGAAGTAACAGTAAATGGTACAAAATATTCTGATTGGAAAATTATGTATCATAATAGTGAATATGTATATTTAATAACATCAGAATCAATAGGAAGTGTAACTTTAGATAAAGGAACAGCTGTATCAAGTTTAACAGCCGAAGAAATGGCGTTATATGAAAAGTTTAGAGTGGGTAATGAACCTAAATATACATTAATAGACACTTATTCTGATGGAAGTGTAATGAGTAACTGTAAAGGCGTAGCTCAATTAATAAAAGATTATTCTAATTTTGCAAACACAACAACTTATGGTACTAATGTGGTTGGAGCAATTGGTGGTCCAACTGTAGAATTAGTAGTTGCTGGCTGGAATGCTAAAGAATATGATACTTTTTTATATACAACATTAGGAGAGTATGGTTATAATATAAATAATAATTATTTTGCGATGGTAGAAAATGATGGATTGTATGTTCAAGAAGGGGATACATATTGGCTAGCATCACCAGCAGTTGGCTTTATTAGCACTGTTATGATAGCTGGCGATGGAGCGATAGCAGATGCATATGTTGAATATTCAGGTGGAGCAGCGCAACCAAATGGTTATGCACGTTCTGTTCGTCCTGTAGTTTGTCTAAAAACTAGTATTCCAGCAACAGTTGGAACTGGAGATTGTGATTTTAGTTTAACAAAATAATAATATAATAAAAAGTGCATACAAACAGTATGCACTTTTTATTTGACATAAAACGAGTATGGTGGTATAATTCTAGTCTATGCAAATAACAAATAAAGATATAATTAAATTTATGGAGGGAGTTATGCACGAAGTATACGAGATTAAGCAAAACAACACGGACTATAAAGCGGCTTTGATCATAGCTATTTTGATGTTTGTTGCAGGTTGTGGCTTGCTAATGTGCAGCGGATGGAAGGAAATATTCTATGGAGTTTTCTTTGTATTGGGCAGCATTGTTTTAGTAGTCGTTGCAATCAAACGGAAAAAGACTTTTGAGAGGGTGCTTAAAAGTTACTTGCACAAGAGGTTAAAAGAGTATTTTAAGAGCAAGAATTCATTATTAAGATTTGTCTTAGAAAGAAAAAAGAAAATAGCAGTAAGTTTTTGTATCTATGTAAACGGGTATGTAAACAAAGAAGATTTTGAATTGTTTATGCGTAAGTTCAAGGAAGAAACCGGGGTTAAGATGGAGCATAGACTTCTTAGAAAACCGGCGAGTAGCATAAACTAGAAAGAAGGAGTTAAAACTCCTTCTTTTCTTTTTATAACAAGATGTATAATATGATGAAATTGACATAATACTACAAAAATGGTATAATTAAAGTGTTGATGAAAGTCACATAGAAAATAATTTTATTATGGAGGTCTACTATGAATTTGGTAGAAAAAATTAAGCAGGAAGCTATGGCACGGACAATTTCTTTGGTAATGGGAGTTGTAACTATTGCACTTGCATTTCTTTGTATGGGTGGAGATGGAATCATTCCTAAACTCTTTGCACTTCTTTTCTTTGCAGCATATGTTTTCTTTGTAGTTATTGCGGTAAATAAAAAGAAGGACCTTGAAAAGGATCTTATGGATTACATTAAAACAAAGCTTGATGAGAAACTTCTTGAGGTTTCTTGTACAGAAGGTTTGATTCTTCACAGAGAGAAAGGTTACAAGATTCAATATACCATTTACGCTAACAAAATTGTTACAAGGAAAGATGTTATAGCGGTAATGAAGAACTGCGAAAAAGAGTTGCAGATGGAAATCCGGTACACAGTACACGATCAAGTATAATTTTCATCAAAAAGCACAGGGTAAAAACCTGTGCTTTGCTCGTTTTTTGTAGATATTTTTAATGTATATATATAAGCCAAAAAAATAATTAAAATATGGTAAAAGAAATAGCTTCAAATGTTTGCAAATTAAAGGCTTTTGTTATATAATATAGCAGATATTATGGATTAATATGGAGGAGATAAAATGAAGATTACGCAT
>JAFXEC010000071.1 GCA_017521005.1 Clostridia bacterium
GTTTTCTTGCATTATTGTTGTTATTTCTTCCATAGATACGTATTGTATTGGGTTCGTTGTTTCTTTTTCTGTGTTTTTATTTAACATTATTACTCCTCCTATTATTACTACTAGTATTATTAGTATGATTATTGCTTTTTTCATAAGTTCTCCTTTATTTGTTTGGGTTTCTTTTTTCTATTCTATTTTTTGCATAAGAACAATCTGCTACTAGTCTTTTGTTGTGTTCTTCTGCATATGTTATTACTCTATCTACTAGTTTTCCTGCTATTCCTTTTCCTTGGTAGTCTTCATCTACTTCTGTGTGTACTATGTTTATTTCTTCTTTTGTTGTTACATATACACATTCTCCTACTTGTTTGTTATCTATATATGCTAGTACTGTATTTGTTTCTTCATCTAGTGTTATTTCTACTTCTTGTTGTTTTAAGTATGCATTTATTGCTTTATGTGTACACTGTGCCGTTCCTTCTCCACCTACTCTATCTATATTTGCTTTAAATGCATCTGTTATATACATTTCTCCTAATGCTTTTAATGTTTCATTTGTACAAGTATAATAATGGTTTGTGATGAATGTTTTAAGTTCTTGTATTTTATCTTGAACCTCTTTAGCATCTGGATTTAGATCTTTTAGTTTGCCTATATCCTTAAATATTTGCATTAGCTGTTCACCACTGTTTAGTAGTTGTTGGTTAGTTAAATTCTTATCCTTAAATTCTTTATATTGTTCCGTGTTTCCCCATATTTGTTCTGCTTGTTTTTCTTTGTTTTCCATATATTATCTCCTTTGCATTTCACTTGTTTTTCTTCTTGTATTATATCACAGGATGGTTATTCTAACAACTAATGTATATCCGCTTAGTTGTATTTTGGTATATTTATGCTATAATACTGCTATGTAAATTTTATGGAGGTGTTTCTATGGATTCTAAAAATTACATAGATACTATTAAATGTTCTTTAGATGAACTATTAGAGTTAGTAAACGTAAAGGAAGTTAAAGATTTTCTAGATGGATATAACGCTATATCTGAAACTGGCAGTAATATTACTATTAGCAGCATGCAAGATACTACAAAAAGTACAATTAAGCAAATGCTAATGTTACTAGCAGTAGTTGCTAAAAAGGATTTGAAGGATATATATGAAAGATTAGATTTTATTGATTGTGTTTTGGATGAAGATAATTATTTCTTTGAAACTCCATATAGACCAAGTAGAGATATTTCTATTGCTTCAATGTTTCATACTAATCTCGAATTTATACATACATATTATTACACTTTATGGACTACTAAAGTTGAACAACTTCCTGATACTAAAAGTAAAGAACTTGTTAACAAGATCTTTACTGCTTGGGCAGAATATTTAGAGTTAGATAAGAACAACAAATATTACACTACTTTAATTAATGAGATTAATATTAATGACGAGGATAAGCTTATTGAGGCGGCTAGCGCTATGTCTACTTCTGCTTTTAAAGCAATGGAATGTGAATATATTGACTCTTTTTACCCACCTTTCTATTTATATGATTAATAATAGTAACAAACAATTCGGCCAATATATTTGAAGTGAACCCCAAACGTTAGACACTTTTTGGGTTCACTTTACTTGTGTATTGTGGTATAAAATGATGTTTTTTGATGGTTTATTCTCTTTCACATCTATCCTTTATTACTTTTTACAATAATTTCAAATACATCTTTAACATCTCAATTTCTAATTTAGTAACTAATTTAATAAAATCTGTATAGTCTCCTGTTATGTGTGCTTTATCTAAAACTTCATAATATTCTAATCTGTTTTCTTTTTTTATAATTATATGATTATATCCATGATTCATTAAATCTAAATTCATTATGAGTCTTGAAGTTCTTCCATTTCCATCTATAAATGGATGTATTTTTACAAGTTCGCCATGTAATAATGCAGCTTGAACTATTGGGTGATATTTCTTCCAAGTTTCATAATTTAAAACCAATTTTTCCATTAGCTCTGGTACTTTAACAAAATCTGGAGGTATATGCGCAGCACCTTTTATTGTTACATTTTCTTTTCTGTATCTTCCAGCATTCTCATTATCTATGTTTTTTAATATTAATTGATGTATGTTTTTTATATTCCATTCTGTAATTGGCTTATTATCTTTTACTAAGTCATCTAAATACTCAATTGCTTTTTCGTGGTTTATTGCCTCTAAGTGTTCTGTTAAAGTCTTACCACCTACTGTAATTCCTTCTAGTACGACTTGTGTCTCTCTTAATGTTAAAGTATTTCCTTCTATTCCATTACTGTTATATGTCCACTCTAAATTAATAGATTCTTTTAATGATTTCAATGTTTCTTTTGAAATTGGTCTCTTACTATCTAATTCTTTTTTTAGATTATCTACTTCATCAAAATAACTATTATCTAAATTTATTATAAATTCATTATTGTCTGGTCTTACTACTCTTTTATCTGTTGGTTTAATTGCATCTTTTGGAATATTCCATGTACTTCCTACTTTAACCGCACCTTCAATTCTTCCTTCTTGTAATAACTGTCTAATTCTTCTTTCACTAATATTCCATTTTTCTTCCGCTTCTCTTGTAGTCATATATTCCATTTTTATCACCTCATACATCAATTATACCGCACTCGGTAGTATTTGTCAATGTTTTTGTTCCGTTCGCGGTAGTTTTATTATATGTGCTATTTTATTTTTTATTACAAACTTTAATACTGTTTTATTTTCTTGTTTAAAAGCAAGCCACTTATGTGACTTGCTTTTATGTTTATATATCTATTTTTATATATTTATTTCTCTTTCTGCTATTTTATTTGCAAAGTATCTATCGTGGGATACAAATAATATTGTGCCTTTGTATTCTTTAAGATTTTCTTCTAAGAGTTCTCTTGTAGATATATCTAGGTGATTTGTAGGTTCATCTAGTATAAGGAAGTTTGTTTGTTTTATTACTAATTCTGCTATTAGTAATCTTACTCTTTCTCCTCCAGATAATTCTTTTAATCTTTTAAATACATTATCTCCATAAAACATATACTTTGCTAAGAGGTTTCTTGCTTCTGTTTCACTTCCTCCATAGTTTTTGAAGAAATATTCTAATACTGTATCTTGTTCACTCTCGAACTTTATTTCTTGTGGTATATATCCTATCTTTACAGATGGATTTATCTTTATTTCTCCGGTGTAATCTTTATCTTTTCCTAATATTATCTTTATTAGCGTAGATTTACCAGATCCGTTTTTACCTTTAAGTTGGACTTTTTCTCCTCCGTACACTCCCATGTTAAACCTAGTAAATACAGTTTTGTTAGGATAACTTTTATTTAAGTTTTTAATTACTAATATATCTTTTCCTGCTTTGCCACAAGAGTTTATCTTTATTGGTAACACTGTTTCTACTCTTTTTTCTAATACTTCTACTTTCTCTAATCTTTTTTCTATAGATTTAGCACGTTTGAAGAACATTTCATTTCCAGCAAGCCTACCAAACTCTCTAAGTTTCTTTATGCTTTCTTTCATCTTTTCTATTTGCTTTTGTTGAGACTTGTAATTCTCAAATTCAGCTAGCGTTCTTCTTTCATCTTCTTCTAAGAAGTATGTATAATTACCAAAATATATCTTAGCACGACCATTTTCTAGAAGTATTGTTTTGGTAGCTACTTTGTCTAGAAAATATCTGTCATGAGATATTAACAGTATTGTCCCTTTATATTCTATTAAAAAGCTTTCTAGCCATTCTAGTGTTTCTATATCTAAATGGTTAGTTGGTTCATCTAAAAGTAATATGCTTGGATTCTTTAGAAGTATAGCGGCAAGATTTACTATTGTTTTTTCTCCACCACTTAGTGTGTTATATTCTTTCTTGAGGTACTCTTTATCTAGTTTAAATCCAGAACATATCTTTTTGAACTTCTCTTCTAGATCATATCCGCCTAAAGCAATATATCTTTCTTGTAATCTACCATATTTCTTAAGTATCTCTTCTAAGTCTTCACTCTCACTTGCCATCTTAAGTTCTAATTCTCTTAGTCTGTTTTCTATTTCTGTATATTCCTTAAAGCTTTCTTTTAGGTAGTCTTCTACTATTATGTTAGTAGGTTCACTTTCATATACTTGCTTTAAGTATCCAATAGTTGCACCTTTTCTTATATTTACGGTACCTTCCTCGTGATTTTCTATGCCACTAATTATTCTAAATATTGTGGACTTTCCCGAACCATTTTCGCCTATTAACGATATCCTTTCATGAGTATTGACCGCAAAAGTTACACCGTCTAAAACATTCTTTAAACCGTAATTCTTCTTTACATTATTTAATTCTATTTCTATCATTGTTATATCTCCTTATCTTACTATTTTTTAAGTATAACGAGATATATTTGCTATGTTACTTTAAACTATTACAACCCATAGCAATTATCTCGTTGTAATAGCTTGACAGCCGAAGCCTCTGTATTTTGTTTCCTCCATAAATTTTTGTTTGTTAGTATACATATTTTCCTCCAATTTTTCTTACAATATATATTTTACCATAGTTTGTGTGATTTGTGAAGGTTGGATATGTAAATGTTTTTTTCTGATAGATATTCTTTTACTGTTATATCCATATCTAGTTCTTCTTTTATTACTGCTGCTACTACATTTATCATAAGTCCTTCCGATTTATCCATATTTAAAAGTAAAAGTCTTCTTTGCAGAAGACTTTACTTTAATATTACAGCTTTATATCTTACCTGTATTATTGTACAATTTCATATATAGCTTTATACATTTTATTTTTGTGACCTTGTATCATCTCTTGTATTATTTCCACAACACCTTCTACATCATCATTAAAATCTATTTCACCATTTTTTATATTCTTATTTTTTACAAGTAATGTTGCCGCTTGGTTTGCTATTACATCACACAAGTATTTTCTTTGTTCCTTACTAAACGTAGGGTTGTCAGGATCTTTATCGGTCATATCTCCCATCATAAATACATTTATTGGATTTGCATTGTTAATATATATATATCTATCTGCCGGACTGTAATAAGATTGATATGCCATATCGCTAGCTTGTAATTTAATCCCAGCGATTAAACCTCCGCTTTGGTTTTTATGTTCTGCACTATCTACTAAAGTTATTTTGGCATTAGTTTCTTCTGTTTCGCATATTGCAAACACTTCATAAACTTGTCCAAGTTCTCCACCTATTAAAGTAATATCTATTTTCGCGACATCACCATTTATTTTGTGCTCTTCTGTAAGTTCAATTTGTTCGTCAGTCTCTAATCCTTCTGCTTTTATGTATATAATACTTCCTATCGATATTTTTTGTACATCAATATATAAATTCAATACATGTGGTTTATTGTATATTAACGATACTTCATTTGGATAAAAATCCATACCAGTTTCTGGATAATGAACATCTTCTTCTATAATTTCAACCGCCACAACCGTTTCACGTGAACCTAATGTAGCTTTAATATATTTGTCATTCTCTGTATTCTCTTCTGCCTTTATCGTGATGCTTTTAGCAACAACTCCATCTATAATGTCTGTCTCATTATACGATATTTGATTTGGCGAAACTTCCATATAGTCCTCTCCATCGTGACTAATCTCTATTATTTCACCTTGCTCTATTATATCTGGATTTATCAACAATTTTAAATCATAAACTTTACCTTTCGTTATTGTTATTCCCGACCTCGCAAATTTAAACCCTTCAGCCGGCGGCTCCTTTCCAGTCATACCTCCGCCACCAATTACTTCTTTCATTTCTTCTTTCATGTACTTATTTAGTTTTTTTAATGCATCATTAAACTTTTTATTGTTTGTTATATCAGTAGTTGAAGTGTCTTTTCCATGCTGTTCTAATATTGTTCTAATATATGGCGTTATTATTTTATTTAGTTCACTGTAGAATGGATTTTTAACATCAAAACCAGTTCTGTTATCTCTTACTATAGCATCTGGATCATCCAAATTTAAATGTTTATAACATATTTCATACAATCCCTCTATCAAAAGTACTCCTGAAATATATTGTGCAGATGGATGATTTTGAAAATCAAACATAGTGTTATCAAACACACTATAATCTTCGTTTATTACTAGTATATTAGTACCATCTAGCGGTTTGTTCTCATTTTTATACATTTTTAATATACATTTTAGTTTTTCGCCATCAAATGGCATTTCAAAATGTTCTTCTGCTATGAAATTCTTTTCATCAAATTGATATTTTTCTGACGACAATACTGTTTCTTTATTATCACAAATCAATACCACTTTTCTATTTTCTTGGTTCAACAACCATCTAAAATATGGATACTTGGCAATTTTTTCCGCCAAAGTTTCCTTGTCTTTTTCCTTAAATTTCACTGTAGATGGTATTCCAAAAGTAATACGAGTCCCATTTCGAGAAATTTTTAATGCTTTTTTAAATTCAGCCACTTGTATCTTTACAGGCGGAAATTTTATTATAGCTGTTAAATCTTCCTCCATATTATAAAGCAGCTTTGTTATCTTATCGTCTTTAACAGACTCAATACACGCGGTTAATTTTTCTTTAGCAGCCGCCCTTAATACATCTGATGCACCTTGACCAAATATTCCTCTGGCATGCAATTCTTTTCCGCCCGCATTATCACCACCATACTCACCGAATATTTTTTCCATAGTCTCTTTGCTCATACCCTCAGCATTATCTGTTACAGAAACAGAATATCTACTAGTATCTCTTTTATCTTTTTTTATCTCTATATAAATAGGCGCTTCTTCTATTGTTTCCCCTTTACTTTCAAGTCGTCTGTAACTATCGTCTGAATTTGTTAATAATTCTGCTATATATCTTAATATATCATCACCCAAAGCGTCTTTTATATCTCTTCTTTTTTTTCTTACAGAATCTTTTACCTTTATTCCATCCTCACTCATAATACTTCCTCCTCAAAATTACAACATTTTTAATATTTTCTCAACATATTCAGCAAATTCTTTATCATTCATATTCTTTGCATATTCTAACATATTGTTAAGATTATCTTTTGTCTTTTTTATTTGAGTATAAGGAGTAATCCCAAAAAAGCTCCACATTTTCATCAAATCTATTTTTCCAGTCATTTCATACTCTTTATATCCCTGATTTTCTTTAAACCCTACATAATCCTTATCAAACCCTTTTTTGTGCATATCAACAGGAGGTGCTTTTATAGTACTATCTGATATGCCATTTTTAATTATAGATTCAACGTTTTGTGCAACAGCTCTACCGACTGATGTTATTTTAAATCCGCTCTTCATCGTTCCAGCTATATATGGCTTCCCATTTGGTACGTACTTTAAATGCATATATGTTCTATTCAATCTATCTATAGATGGGAATTCCTTAAATTCTTCATCACACCAAAACGTATCCGGAAACATCTTAAATGTTGCAATACAAATATAATTAAACGTAAGTGGCACATTTTGTTTTTCAAGCACACTCGCAACATAAATCATTAACTTTTCATTACTCGTTACATCCTTATATTTAGAATATTCAATTGGTTTTAACTTGTTTATTATTTCTCTATAACTCATATTTACCTCCTACAACTTAAATCTTTCTTTATTAGTATGCACAAACTTGTTTTTTACCTCTTTCAATTGAAGTTCGATAACGCCAAAAATCTTTTTGATTTCATCTTCTGTATAGGTATAATTATTAGTATTAGAACAATTACCCAACAATCTTATTTGTTCTAATATGTTGTTAGTACGCTTTTCAGCGATTCTTACAAAACGTTCTCTTTTTTCATCCATTTTTCATCACCAATTATAATTATAACATAGTTTTGCTTACTTGTCAATATTTAGACTTTATATACTACATTTTGAAAATGTAGTATATATTTTGATAATTTATCCAATACTATTTTTCGACATAAATTCTAATTTGCGTTTGTTTTATTCCAGTGATATAATAATTTTGTTAGGAGGCTACAATGATAGAATTACCATATGATAAATATTCAAAAGAATCTATACTTGATTACGCAGAAAAACTTGTAGATAAAACTTTTAAGGATGTATTAGATTCTTACCCATTAATTACAGATGAATTAAAAGAAACTTTATATAAACAATTTAATAGTTCTTCTTCAAAAGGCTCTTTGGGGAACCTTTTAGAGGAATACTACTTTTATTATCCACCAACTTCAAAACCAGTAGCGGATTTTGAAGAAGCTGGTGTCGAGCTTAAGGTTACTCCTTACTTAATTAATAAGAAAGGAGAACTTCGCGCTAAAGAGCGTTTAGTTTTAACAATGATAGACTTTATGGAAGATTACAAATATCCATTTGAAGAAAGTCATTTATACCAAAAGTGTGCTCTTATGCTAATAATTAACTATCTATATTCGCAAGATACAGAACGCATAAATTTCCCTATCAAATTCGTTAATTTATTTAGTTTTCCAGAAGCAGACTTAGAAATTATTAAACAAGATTATAACGTTATTATAAATAAAATTAAAGCTGGTAAAGCTCACGAAATATCTGAAGGAGATACAAACTACTTAGGCGCTTGCCCAAAAGGAGCTAATAAAGATTCTGTTAGAAAACAACCTTTTAGTAACGAATTAGCAATGCAAAGGGCTTTTTGTTTGAAAAACTCATATATGACTTATGTATTAAATAACTATATAGCTAGTTCATGTAGTTCAGAATCACTTATTAAAGATGCTTCTGTGCTTAAAACCGCTACATTAGAAGAATATATATTGTCTAAAATTTCTAGATATTACGGTAAAGATATCCTATACTTAAAGGATTTATTTGGCATTCCTTATTCTACTTCTCATAAAGCTTTTACATATTATCTTGCTAAAAGCATGCTTGAAGTTGTTAATGATAGAATTGAAGAATTTGAAAAAGCTAACATTAAAATAAAGGCTATTCGTGTAAGCAAAACTGGTATGCCTAAAGAAGCTATGTCTTTCCCTTCGTTCAAATATACAGAAATCATTAACGAGAATTGGGAAAGTTCGGAATTGTATACAACATTTGCTGAAACTAAATATCTATTTATGATTTACGAAATACAAGAAGACGAATCATTGACGTTCAAAAAAGCTATGTTCTGGAATGTTCCAACCAAAGATTTAAACACCGAAATTAAAAAGGTTTGGGAAGAAACTGTAGCAAGAATTAAATTAGGCGAATATGAACATTTGCCAAAAGCTATAGAAAGTCCTATTCTTCATGTTAGACCGCATGCAGCAAATGCGGAAGATGTATATCCTACACCAGATGGCGGTAGTGCTGTAAAGAAATGTTTTTGGCTAAACAGAGAATACATTAAAAAACAAATTATTAAAAGCGAAGACTAATTGTCTTCGCTTTCAAATATTTCATTTAATGTTAATCCCATTTTTTCTATAAGCCCCACTACTAAAGCATTACCCATACAGAAATATCTAAAGTTTTGTGGCATCCCTGTATTAGTCCAATCGTCTGGGAATCCATTTATTCTTTCAGTTTCCATCGGAGTTAATATTCTAAATGCATTGTTCGTTGGATCTTGTATTACGTGTGTACTTCTATTTAGACTTCCTTCACTTGTTAGCATTGTTCTAGCTGGTTTATCTAACGGGTCCGGAAATGCTATCGCGCCTTCTCTAAAATGATACTCAAAAGGTGTTCCTGCTTTTCTTAATATATCCTTTGCCCCTTTTAGATAATTCCATTTTTCAAGATTATCTCCTAGGAAGAATTTCTCTTCTACTTCTTCTTTTTCAAGAATTTCTTTTAATGTCGTAGGAAGCTTTTCTACAGGAGTTACTTCTTCAGTATATATTTTACCGTTTCTCATTACTCCTGCGTTCTTAAAGTCCATTTTGAAGTTATCTGACACATCATATATATCTTCATACTTAAAATCTATTTCCTTACCGTTTACTAGTGGATTTATATCAAACTGTTTTATAAAGAATCCGATTTTTATGTATTATATTTTCTAGTTGTTCATTCTCTATTTTTTCGTAATAATTAGTATTGTTCTTGCATGCAAATATAAATGTTCTTCTCCTTCTTTGAGCAAATCCATATTCTGCTGCATTTATTACTCTCCACTCTACTGTATAACCCAAATCATTAAAACAAGCTAGTATTACTCCAAAATCTCTTCCACGTTGATTAGCCGGCGATTTTAATAATCTGTCTACGTTTTCTAATAATATAAACTTAGGTTGTTTTACTTCAAGTATATCTCTTATTTGCCACCAAAGAACACCTTTTTTGCCTTCCATTCCTTTTGCTCCAGTTCTAGCAACAGAATAGTCTTGACAAGGGAACCCACCAACTAATAAATTATGATCTGGTATTTCAGCCTTATTTACTGTGGCAATATCCTCATTTATATAATTCTCATTTTCACCAAAATGACTAACATAACAATCATATGCATATTGTGATTTTTTCCCCGGTTCCCATTGGTTAGCCCACACAGTATCCCAGTTTTCATCAGCTCTTTCTAAACCAATTCTAAAACCACCTACGCCTGCAAATAATTCGCAAACTGTCTTTTTCATATTGTAACCTCTCTTTTATATGTGTATTATACACTTTTCCAATCAATAAAGCAAGATCGGAGTGTATAAATTATATAACTTTTTAGGGCAAAGATCAAGCTTTGAGATTAAAATATTATATTTTACTTTCCTTGCTTCTCCTTAATTCTCTTAGCTTCGTCCTTGATGATGTTGCCAAGTGCTGCTTCTTCTATTTCTAGAGTTTGTTCTGCTGCTGCAGATTTATCTGCAAATGTATCAAATATCTTTTGTTTTTCTTCTAGTAAGTCTATTATTCTTTCATCTATTGTTTCATCACAAAGTAGTCTATGTACCAGTACATTTCTAGCTTGTCCCATTCTGTATGCTCTAGATATTGCTTGGTTTTCTGTTGATGGTTTAAGTTGTGGTTCGCATAGAATTACTACACTTGCTGATTGTATGTTTAGTCCTGTTCCACCTGCTATTATTTGTGCTATTATTACACTTCCTGCAGGTGCTTTGTCTAGGTTGTCTATTATTTCTTGTCTTTTAGCTGAATCTATTGCTCCTGTTATTACCCCTACACATTCTTTTTCTAATAGCTTAGCTATTTTTTCTATTGTATCTAAGAAGAATGAGAATATTATTATCTTTCTATCTTCATCTTTTGCTTGTTCTACTAGTTCTAATAATCTTGTTGCTTTAGATGATTGTGTTAGGTCATCTATATGCCAAGATAATCTTCTTACATCTGGATATGATCCATTTAGTATAGTATCCTCGTATACCTTTTCTTCGTATGGTGTCATTGTACACCAATCTTTGTACTCAGTTAACTCTGGTAATTCTGTTAATACATCTTCTCTTTTTCTTCTATAATATACCGGCGCTACTTTTTCTCTAAACTTAATTGCAGTAGACAAGTATCCTATTCTTGCAACTTGTGAGTATACTTCATGATTTAGTATTCCTATTAATCCTATCATCTCATCTACTCTGTTTTCTAATGCAGTTCCTGTCATAAACAACATTCTTTCTGCATGGTTACTTAATCTTATTGTATTAACTGTTCTTTGTGCTTCTGGATTTTTAATATAATGTGCTTCATCTACTACAAGCATAGAATATTTGTACCCATCTTCTAGCACAATGTTATCTGTTGTTTCAAACGTTGTTACAGCTACTCCGCCGTTTTTAATCCATTTGTTAAGACCTGTTTTTATACTACTTCCATGTATCTTTATTGGTTCTAGATTACTATGTTTCTTTATCTCTCTACACCAGTTAACAACAACACTGGCTGGACATACTACAAGGAAGTGTGTTGCCCCTGTATTTCTTAACGATACCATAGATGCTATAGCTTGAACCGTCTTTCCTAGGCCCATTTCGTCTCCTAGAAGCACTTTCTTTTGGTGTAGGATATATTTCGCACCTATTTCTTGGTAATGTCTTAAAGTACAATTTAGGCCGTCTAGATACAATGGTTCTTCTTGTATTGCTTTTGCTAATTCTGCAGGCAATCCATAGTAATAATCTTCATTACCAAGTACATTAGGGCATAGTTCCTCAATTACGCTATAATATGCCGCTGTATCTTTTGCAAAATCTATCCAAGTTTCAAATTTGCTCTTTCTTCCTGCATCTTCGTACTGCTTTAATAATTCTTTTGCCCTTGTACAGAATCCTTCTTCTTTTATATTTTTCTTTAACCAACTGTATTTTATAACACTATCTGTATTTTCTTCTTTTGTACTAAAGTAATATTTTATTCCATTTGCTAGTTCATGAAATAGCTTGAAGGCTTCTTCTATTTTAACCGTTACTTCTTCATCTAGTTTAAATTTCTCATCTAATATTTTCTTTTTCTCTTTATACTTGTATATAGCATAAACAACTTGCGTTGTATAGAATGTTTTCTTATCTGTAGTTAACTTTATCTTCATGTTTTGTCTTGTATCTTTTACTATTCTGTCACAGATTGCTTCTATTTGATACGCTCCTTTTTCTCCTATACCAGGCATTTGTACTAGATATCTATGTGTGCAATCATATACATTTGCTAGACTTGTGTATCCATAGTCTTTTAAGGCTTGTATCTTTATTCCGCTTTTATCTCTATTTAATTCTTCAAGAGGCAAACTTTTTAATACATCTTTAACTTCTTGTTCCATTAGCTCATCTATTGATTTCTTTACTTCGTCTTTTGCTCTTAAAAAGTCTTCTTCAATTCTCTTTAGATCACTTACAAAGTATCCATATTCGTCCTTTAAGCGTTCTATGCAACTTACCTTTTTACCAACATCTGTTATGAATGGCTTTATTACAAACAATATCTTTTGGTATTCTTCTTCATTATCCATTACATCTGCTAACACTTCAGATTTAGCAGTAGCCATCAGATTATTTAATCTTGTAACGGCATTTAATGAGTCTGTATAAAACTGTTCATTTTCTGGATATTTTAGTCTAGCATAGGCCTGTTTTGCATATTCTTTTCTTGTTTTATTTGCAAACATCCAACTAAATACATTTTTACACTTACCCAAAGATTTAATATTGTCTTTTATATATTCATTGTTTCCTACATACAGTCCCATACAATATTCTAAAAGCTTTTTACTTTCAAAATAGCTGTAGATTGCTACCATTAAGTCATATGTTTCGTTATAGTCTACATCTGTTACTTTCCCCGTATCTAAATCTGCTGTTAGTTTGTTTTGGAAGAAGTCTGTGTTTAACAATGCTTCTGCCTTTGCCAACATATCTGTTTTATACTTTTCTACAATACTTTCTACTTTTTGTAACTCATTTAATATGTTATTAAACTTCTTTATTGTTTTTCTTGCATCCTTAAAAGAATATTTTTCTGCCATATATTTTTCCCCTTTGTTTTAATGAAATTATATCATATATTTTGTTTTATCTATACATATGATATAATCTTTCTAAATTAAAGGAGATGTTTATATGATTTGGACTCTAATAATCCTTGTTGCTATATTTGTTTTACCTACTA
>JAFXEC010000072.1 GCA_017521005.1 Clostridia bacterium
CAGAGGACATATGTCCTCTGTTTTGTAACACTAATATAAAATATACATACAATATACTAGATGTGAAAACATCTAGAAAGGCAGACATGAATATGAATAGATGCTGTAGAAACCAAGGATGTCAATCTACTGGCTCACAATGTTGTAATTATGATACAACAATAGTAAGCTATATCGAAGGTCCAGTTGGACCACAAGGACCAATGGGAAGACCAGGATTAACAGGTCCACAAGGCCCTCAAGGACCAGCAGGCCCAGTTGGACCACAAGGACCACAAGGAATACCTGGACCAACTGGTGCAACTGGAGCCACAGGTCCGGCAGGTGCAGATGGTTTAACTCCAGTGCTAACAATAGGTACTGTAACAACTGGTGCACCAGGTACACCAGCTGAAGCTACAATAACAGGAACAGCTCCAAACTTTGTGTTAAATTTAACAATTCCACAAGGTGAACCAGGAACAACAGTCTAAGCTTAATAAATTATTGTTTTTTTACTACAAAAATGTTTGTAAATACTTGCAAAATACTGGAAAGTGTAGTAAAATATTAATTGTCAGTAAGAGAAATGCTAAATGAGAGGACGAAAGTCCTCTCATTTGTGTAATTAAAAGGAGGGTGCTATGTCTAAATTAACAGACAGTATTCATACTGCCATAACTAAAGATGTAGAAGACTTAGGGTACACAGTAGAATACGTAGAAAATGTAAAAGAGGGCGAAAGCAAAATATTAAGAGTTGTTATTGACAAAGAGAATACATCTCTAACAACCGACGATTGTGAAATCGTAAGTAGAAAGATTGAGGAAAAGGTAGATTCTTTAATGAAGGATGAAATGTACATATTAGAAATATCTTCACCTGGTCTTGAAAGACAATTAAAGAATACTAAGTTATATATTAAATATCTTGGTTCTAACGTACATGTAAAACTATATAATAAAGTTGAAGATGTAAAAGAACTAGAAGGAACTCTTAAAGAAGCTACAGATGAGTACATTGTACTTGATGTAGAAGGAAAAGAAATAAAAATTGAAAGAGAAAATATTACGTGTGCAAACACTGTATATGAATTTTAGGAGGAGATTAGAAAAATGGCAAAGGTAAGCAAATCAAAAGCAAGTGCAGCAGAATTATTAGAAGCACTAGATGAGTTACAATCAGAAAAGGGAATAACTAAGGAGTATATGATAGAATCATTAAAATTAGCATTAGAAGCAGCATATAGAAAAAACTATGAAACTGAAGAAAATGTTAAAGTAGATATTGATGAAGATACTGGTATAGTTTCAGTATACGCATTAAAAACTATTGTTGAAGAAGTGGATAACCCTGATCTTGAAATAAGTTTAGAAGCAGCAAAGTTAATAAGCAAACGTTCTAAAGTTGGTGGAGAAATTAAATTAGAAGTTACTCCAAAGAACTTTGGTAGAATTGCAGCTAGTGCAGGTAAACAAATAATAATTCAAAGATTAAGAGAAGCTGAACATGATTTAGTTTATACACAATATAGCGATAAACAAGGTGAAATAGTTATAGGTGTTGTTCAAAGAACAGACAAAATGGGTATGATAGTTGACCTTGGTAGAGTAGAAGCTTTAATACCTTCTAAAGAATTAGTACCAACAGAAAGATTTGAAACACACGAAAGAATAAAAGCATATGTACAAAAAGTAGATGACTCTGCTAAATTTGGACCACAAGTAGTATTATCTAGACGTGATCCTGGATTCGTTAAAAAATTATTTGAACTAGAAGTTCCAGAAATAGAAGAAGGAATAGTTGAAATAAAAGCAGTAGCAAGAGAAGCTGGTTTGAGAAGTAAAATAGCTGTATGGTCAGATGATGAAAACATAGATCCAGTAGGAGCATGTATTGGTAAAAAAGGTATAAGAATAAATACAGTATCTGAAGAATTAAACGGAGAAAAAATTGACGTTATACCATATAGCGATGATGTTCCAAGCTTTATAGTTAATGCATTATCACCAGCAGGAATAATGGCTATAGATATTAATGATGAAGAACACATTGCAACAATAGTTGTTCCAGATGACCAATTATCTTTAGCAATTGGTGCAAAAGGACAAAACGTAAGACTTGCAGCAATACTTACAGGATGGAAAATAGATATTAAGACAAAATCAGAAATAGAAAACAGAATAGTTGAATAAGCTATAAGGAGAGTTCATGATAAAACAAAGAACTTGTGTAGCGTGTAGAACTAAAAATACCAAAGATAATTTGTTAAGAATAGTAGCAGATGAGAATGGTAATGCAGTTTTAGATGAAACACAAAAAATGAATACAAGAGCAATATACATTTGTAATAACAAGAATTGCATAAATAGATTGTTAAAAGCAAAAGATATTACTAAATGTGTAAAAATAAAAGTAAAACAAGAAAGTATACAAGAATTATTAAGAAATTTGGGGGAATAAGATTTGGGAAAAATTAAAGTAAGCGAATTAGCTAAAAAAGTTAATATGGCAGAAGATGTAGTAATAAAGAAGTTAAAAACATTTGGAGTTAATGTAGAAAACGGTGCAAGTATGGTAGAAGAATCATACGCAAATAAATTAAGTGGAAGTACACCTCACATAATACGTAGACAAGTGAAGGTTGTAACTACTGATGAATCTGGTAATAAAGTAGAAAGAATAACTACTAATGCAGGCGGAACAATTCAAAAGAGTGTTGTTCGTGAAAAGAAACAAGAGAAACCTACATATAGCAAAGAAGGTCTAGGCGTTGTTAGAAGTAATAGAAGTAGAAACAACAATAGAATGCAAAATATAGTAGTTACTCAAAATGGTAAAAAGGTAGAACCTAAAGTAGAAACAAAACCAGTATCAGAAGAACCAAAAACTCCAATAGTAGAAAAAGTACAAGAAAAAGTTGAAACTAAACCTATGGAAAAACCAGAGGTTAAAGTTTCTGCAACTAAAGCACCAGAAAAAACAGTTGAAACTAGAAAATTAGATAATAAAGATGCAAAACCTGGTTTTAACAGAGAAAACAGAGATAACAAATTCCAAAATAGAGACAACAATAATAATAGATTTAACAAAGATAGAAAAGAAGGCGTAAATGGTAACAGACCATTTAACAAAGGACCAAGAAACCAAGAAGGTAGAAATGGAGATAAACCAAACAAACCAAATTTCCAAAATAGAGATAATAATAGAACAGGATCAAACACTGGATATAGAGTAAATAAATTCATAAAAGAAACAATAGATGATACAATTCAAAAAGAAACAAGAGATTACTCTACAACATTAATAGATAAGAAAAAATATAATTCAGAAAAAGCAGAAAAACCTGAATCTACAACAAAGAGAGCCGCTAAAAATGCTAATGAAATTAGAGAAAAGAATACAAGAATGGAATTTAGCAAACTTAGAGGTATGTCAGTTTCTGAAGAAGGCTTAATGGATTTATATGATAGAGGCGAAAACAGAAAAGGTAAAGCAAAAGCTAAAAAACAAAAAGTAGAAATGAACACTACTAAGATAATACCTTTAACAGAAGTTGAACTTCCAGAATCTATGAGCGTTAAAGATTTTGCAGAAAAATTAAAGAAACAAGCATCAGAAATAATTAAGAAATTGTTCTCAATGGGAATCCTTGCAACAGTAAACCAAGAAATAGATTTCGATACAGCGTTCTTAATAGCATCAGAATTTGGAATTAATGCAACTAAACAAGTTGTAGTAACAGAAGAAGATGTGTTATTTGATGATTCTGAAGATAAAGAAGAAGATCTAGAAATCAGACCACCGGTTGTAACAATAATGGGACACGTTGACCATGGTAAAACATCACTTCTAGATAAGATCCGTTCAACAAATGTAACTGCTGGAGAATCTGGTGGTATTACACAACATATTGGTGCATATAAAGTTAAGATCAATGGACGTGAAATTGCATTCTTAGATACACCAGGACACGAAGCATTTACAGAAATGAGAGCAAGAGGTGCTCAACTTACAGATATAGTTGTAATAGTTGTAGCAGCAGATGATGGTATAAAACCACAAACAGTTGAAGCTATAAACCACGCTAAAGCAGCTGGAGTTTCAATAATAGTTGCAATAAACAAAATGGATAAAGATACAGCAAATGCAGATAGAGTAAAACAAGAATTACTTGAAGTTGGTCTTGTTCCAGAAGAATGGGGTGGAGACACAATTTGTGTTCCAGTATCTGCAAAATCAGGAGAAGGAATAGAAAATCTTCTTGAAATGATACTTCTAGTAGCAGATGTAAAAGAACTTAAAGCTAACCCAAATAAACAAGCTAAGGGTACAGTTATAGAAGCTAAGCTAGACAAATCTAAAGGACCTCTAGCAACAGTACTTGTACAAAGAGGTACATTAAATGTTGGAGATACAATAGTTCTAGGAGATACAATTGGTAGAGTTCGTGTAATGACAAACGATAAAGGAGAAAAAGTTAAAAAAGCTGGACCTTCTACACCAGTTGAAATCTTAGGTTTAGGTGCTGTTCCTGAAACTGGAGATACATTCTATGAAGTTAAGGATGAAAAGACAGCACATAAATTAATAGAAAAGAGAAAAGCACAACATAGATTAGACCTTATCAAGAAAGGTAGCGCTGTTACACTTGATGATTTATTCAACAAGATTAAAGATGGCGAGTTAATTAACCTAGACGTCGTTCTAAGAGCGGATGTTAAGGGATCAGCAGAAGCAGTTAAAGAATCATTAGAAAAATTATCTAATGATGAAGTAAGAGTAAGAGTTATAGCATCAAATACTGGTGAAATAACAGAATCAGATATTACTCTTGCAAAAGTATCTAACGCAATCGTAATTGGATTTAACGTTAAAGCTAACGGTCAAGTTCAAGCTATGGCAGATAAAGAAAAAGTAGATTTAAGATTATACAAAGTAATCTACGATGCTATAGAAGATGTTGAACTTGCAATGAAAGGTAAAGTTAAACCTAAATACAAACAAGTGGATATTGGTAAAGCAGAAATTAGACACATATTCAAACTTTCTACAGCTGGTATTATTGCAGGAAGCTACATACTAGAAGGTAAAGTAGTAAGAAATGCAATGGCTAGACTTGTAAGAAAAGGTGAGGTAATTCTTGAAACTAAGATAGAATCAGTAAAACGTGAAAAAGATGACGTTAAGGAAGTAGCAGAAGGATATGAATGTGGTATTAAAGTATCAGATTCAAGCGAAATTAAAGAGGGAGATATCCTAGAATGCTATGAATTAGTTGAGGAGAAAAAATAATGAGAACAGAAAGAGTAGATGAAGACATCAAGTATTATATAGATAAAATACTTAGAGAAAATCTATCTAAATTTACAGACTCAGGCATAATAACAGTAACATCAGTAAAGACAACTAAAGACTTAAGATATTCTAAAGTCTATGTGAGTATATTTGGAACAAAATATACTCACCAAGTCTTTGATAGACTAGTGAAGAATGCTGGATTTGTAAGAAAGAATTTAGCATCTATGCTTAAAGCAAGAAATATTCCAGATATAGTTTTTGAACTAGATGATTCTATGGAATATGGTTCTAAAATGGAACAAATAATAAATGAAGTTAGTGCTAAAGATAGATTAAACAGAAAAGAAGCAGAAGAAAATATAGAAGAATAATATAAATTAAGGGGTATAATATGGATTTTGAAAAAGCTAAGTTATTAATAGATAATGCAAAAACAATATGTTTGGTTGCACATAAGAAACCAGACGGAGATGCGGTGGGGTGCGTTGGCGCAATGTACCATTTCCTAAAAGAACTAGGTAAAGATGTGTATATGGTAATGCCAGATGTAACGCCAAGATTTTCGTTTTTGCCAGAAATAGATAAGGTAGTAAGTAGATTTCCAGAGGATAAAAAATTAGACCTTTTAATATGTCTAGACTGTTCAGAAATAGAAAGAAGATCAAGCATAAATAAAGAAGATCTTAAAAGGGCAAATAAAATATTAGTAATAGATCATCATATGAACAGTTCAGAAGAAGGAGATTTAAGAATAATAGACAGCGAAGCTCCAGCAAATGCAGAAATTGTGTACAAGCTAATAAAATATATGTCTAGTACAATTTCAAAGAATGTGGCAACATATCTTTATGTTGGTATCATGACAGATACAGGAAGTTTCAATTATGAAAGAACTACAGGAGATACATATAGAGTTGCAGCAGAATTAGTAGATACAGGAGTAGAGTTCTCAAAGATATGCAAGAGATTAAATGATACATATTCTGAAGCTAAGATGAAACTAATAGCAAAAGTTATAGACAATATGGAGACTTATGCTGATGGTAAGATTCGTGTAAGCTTGTTAGATAAAGAAGAACAAGAAGAATTAGGAGCAACAGAAGAAGATGTTGATGGTTTAGTTACATATTTAAGATGCATAGAGGGAACAATAGCTGCTGTGTATATTAGATGGACTAAAGAGGGAGAATATAAATACAGTATAAGGACTGAAGAACCAATAGATGGTTCTGAAGTTGCTAGAGTATTTAATGGTGGCGGACATAAGAGAGCCGCTGGGTTTGAAACAACAAATCTTAAAGATACTAAAGAGAAATTAATACAAATGTTGGAAGGGTTGTTGTAAAGGTGAAAATAACAGGAATACTTAATATTAATAAACCTGCAGGTATAACATCTTATGATGTTGTAGATGTTATTAAAAAGTTATTTATAGGTTCAAAAGTTGGACATACTGGAACACTTGACCCAGTTGCCACAGGTGTATTACCAATACTTATTGGAGATGCTACAAAGCTATCAGATAACTTAACAGCAGAGAATAAAGCATATAGAGTAAAAATGTTACTAGGTGTAGAAACAGATACCTATGATATAACAGGTAAAATAGTTTCAGCATCAGTAGTAAATAAAGATGAGATATATATTCGTGAAAGAATAAAAAGATTTATAGGAGTTCAAGAACAGACTCCACCACAGTACAGTGCAATAAAAGTATCAGGCAAAAAAGCATACGAATATGCTCGCGAAGGTAAAGAAGTAGAATTAAAACCAAGAACTATAGAAATCCACGATATAAATAATATAGCAGTAGACTTAAAAAAACGTGAGGTAACATTTGATGTATATTGTACAAAAGGAACTTACGTAAGAAGTTTAGTAAACGACATAGGAAGGAAACTTGGTTGTGGAGCTACAATGATAGACCTAATAAGACTTAGAAATGGTAACTTCTTTATAGAAGATAGTATAGCACTTTATGATTTCTTAAAATTAAACTTTGAAGATATGAAAAAACACATAGTACCTATAGAAGATTATTATGATGACTTAAAGAAAATAAATATGTTAAAAGATGAATATACTAAATTCTTAAATGGAGTAAAACTTCCATACGACGAACAAGATAAACTAGTAAAAGTATATTATAATAACAAATATAAAGGATTAGGTCAAATAAAAGATGGAATACTAAAAAGATATTTAATAGAGAACGAGGAATAAAACTCGTTTTTTATTTTATCCTCATGTTATACAAATAAAAATAACTTGCAAATTTATCAGTCTTGTATTATTATATAGTTGTTAAGAGGAGGTACAAATATGATATTATTAACAGGTGGCCTAGGATATATAGGCAGTCATACATGCGTAGAATTACTTAAAAGAGGCGAAAGAATAGTAATAATGGATAATTTGTCTAATAGTAGAGAAGAAGCAATGGATAACATTAAAGCGATATCTAATGCTGGATTTATTTTCTACAAAGCAGATTTATTAGATAAAGAATCTATGAGAAAAATATTTAGAGAAAACAAAATAGATGCAGTTGTTCACTTTGCGGGATTAAAAGCGGTAGGTGAATCTGTAGCTAAACCGTTAGCATATTATAAAAATAATGTGGAAGGCACATTAAATCTATTAGAAGTTATGGAAGAGTTTGGATGCAATAAGATGGTATTTAGTTCTTCTGCAACAGTTTATGGTTCTCCTGAAAGAGTGCCAATTACAGAAGATATGCCATTATCTACAACAAATCCATATGGAACAACTAAGCTTATGATAGAACAAATACTACAAGATTATGCTAAAGCAAATAAGCAATTTAAAGTTGCAATTCTTAGATACTTTAATCCAATAGGGGCTCATGAGTCAGGTGCAATTGGTGAAGATCCAAATGGAATACCAAACAACTTAATGCCATATATAGCAAGAGTTGCAAGTGGTAAATTAGAATGCTTAAGTATATATGGAAACGATTATCCAACACATGATGGTACAGGTGTAAGAGATTACATACATGTAGTAGATTTAGCAAAAGGACATCTTAAGGCATTAGATAGACTTGCTAAAGATGATACAGGCGTGTTTATATATAATCTTGGTTCTGGTAGAGGATACAGTGTATTAGATATAGTTAAAGCGTTTGAAAAAGCAAATGGAATAAAGATTAACTACAAGATTGTTGAAAGAAGACCTGGAGATATAGCTAAATGTTATGCTGATTCAACTAAAGCTTGGAAAGAACTTGGTTGGAAAGCAGAAAAGACATTAGAAGACATGGTTAGAGACGCTTGGAATTTTGAACAAAAACATCGTTAAAATATAAAAAACGGAGTAGAAAAACTACTCCGTTTTTTCTTATTATATGTGTTTGACATATAATATTATATATGATAGAATACACTTAAATAAGGGGTAGACATATAGGGAAACTATGTCTAAAAATGTAAAAAGTTGCAATTTGTATTCATTTGTGGTATAATAGAAATTGTGATTGAAAAGGAAGGTGTAATTATAGTGAAAAAAGGGAGTGCCCTCAGAACACTAAGATTCATATTTATAACAGTCGTATTATTTGTACTTTCATTTAGTGCAGCAGTAGTAACAGTACTAAATGTTTATGTACCACAATATATAGCAAAAATAGATGGAGAACAAGTTGGATATTTTACAAGTCCAGCGGAATTCGATGAAGTTTATGAAAAAATAGTTGATGAAAAAGAAGCTGATGGTTTAGAAGTTAAAGTGTATTTACCAGCTGAACCAGAGTTTGAATTAACATATGTTGTTGATTCTGTTACAGAAGAACAAAACTTATATACAAATATGAGAGCTTTTGTTAAAACAGAGTATACAACATACAATGTAAATGTAAAAGGTAAAACAGAACTTACATTTGCAACAGAAAAAGAAGCAGAAGATTATGCTAAAAAAATTAAAAATGCAGTAAAATCTACTGTAAAATCTACAGTTAAAGTACAAAAATCTACAAGCGAAGAATTAGTTTCTACGACTACTAAAGCTTCAGCTAAAAAGATTTATGATAACGTAGTAAGCAGATATAAAC
The DNA here is from genome assembly GCA_017521005.1 of Clostridia bacterium. Taxonomy (GTDB): domain Bacteria; phylum Bacillota; class Clostridia; order TANB77; family CAG-465; genus UMGS1649. The sequence goes on from JAFXEC010000072.1 coordinate 9,350, forward strand.
CAGTAGTTAGAACATATAGTCCAACATATTGGGTAAGTTCTGGTAGAACAAAATATGGAAACAAAGCATCTGGTGCATTGCATTCGTTTATAGCTGGTGGAGTAAGACCAACTTCTGGTGTAGTTACACAAAACTATGGAAGAAGCTCATATTACGCGTCGGGTATGCATACTGGTGTAGATATAGCAAGTAAGGGAAGTAAATATGTTCCAATATATGCATATAAAGCTGGTACAGTAGTAAATGCAGGTTGGAATGGTGACTATGGTAAATGTATAATCATAAGCCATGGTAAAGATGCAAATGGCAATGAACTTCAAACATTATATGCTCACTGTAGTAGTATTAATGTTGTTAAAGGTCAAACAGTAGCTATGGGACAACAAATAGCTAATATGGGTACAACAGGTCGTTCAACAGGTGTTCACTTACACTTTGAAATAAGAGTATTAGGTGGAGGAAACAAAACATTCTATAACCCAGCATACTATATTTAATAAATGAAATATAAGATAAAAAAACAAACTCTTCGGGGTTTGTTTTTTTATCTATATAACTTCTTGCATAAAAATAAAATATGTTATAACATAAATATATAAAATAATATTTTAATATTTATGGAGGAATATATGAAAGATTTTACAAATAATAATTATAATGTTAATGAATTTGCGTATAAGGATGAAGCGAGAATACGTCATATAAGCTTAAAAGGTTTGGTAATTATATTAGTCATAGTATTTGCCGTATTTGGTAGTATTGCAGAAGAATTAGATTTTGAATTTGGAAAAAGCCACTATACTATATATGAAATAGAAGAAATGGCAGAAGAATTTTGGGAAGACGCAGAAGATTTGGGATACAGTAAATATAGAAGAGAAGATTATGCAATAGATAAGCTAGAAGATATGGGCGTAGAAGTAGAAAGATATAATATAACATTTGATTATTGGGGAGACGCGGAAGTAGAAGCTAAATAACGATTTAATGCTAAATAGAATAAACATATTAAGATTTGATCTTAGTATGTTTATTTTTTTATACAGATTACTGAGTAAAAAATTTAATAAATTTTAATATTTTTATAAAAAAGGTATTGCAATTATATACTTATTTGATATAATTGGAGTGTAAGTGGATGAAAGTGGAGCAAAGTGGAGGAGGTGTAAAACCTTGTTATTAGGTGAGTACAATCATACAATTGACGACAAATCAAGAGTTATAGTGCCAAGCAAGTTTAGAGACGACCTTGGTAGTACTTTCATAGTTACTAGAGGTTTTGATAAGTGCCTTTTCGCATTTTCTCTTGCAGAATGGCAAAACTTTGAAGCAGGACTTAGAGCTTTACCACTTTCAAATGAAAATGCTAGAAAATATGTTAGGTATTTTACAGCTGGTGCAACGGAGTGTCAAATAGACAAACAAGGAAGAGTGTTAATACCAAACAATCTTAGAGAGTATGCAGGTCTAAAAAAAGAACTTGTAATTACAGGTGTATCTACTAGAGCGGAAATTTGGGACAAAGAAACTTGGGATAAATATACAAGTGATGAGAACATAGACCTAGATGAAATTGCTAGTCACATGTCAGAGTTTGGCATTTGATATAGATAAACTAAAGAAAAAACATTTAATAAAAACTAATAAACTAAAGATAAAAGATTTAATAAACAAAAGCTATTAAAAAAACAAAAGATTTACAAATAACTTATTCATACTTATGATAAGATTTACATCATTTACAAAGGAAAAAACATTTAATAAACAAAAGATAAAATTTTTAAGATATTTAATTTAATTACGGAGTAAGATAAAAGTGAAATTTAGTCATGTGTCAGTATTACTAGAAGAATGTATAGAATGTCTAAACGTAAAAAAGGGTGGAATCTATGTTGATGGAACTCTTGGTGGCGGTGGGCATTCTTCGTATGTCTTAAAACTACTAGATAATACAGGAAGACTAATTGGAATAGATAGAGATTCTGATGCATTGACACATACTAAAGAGAGACTTAAAGAATATACAAATGTTACTTATGTTAAAGATAAACATGAGAATATAAAACAAATATTAGAAGACTTAGAAGTACCTGGGGCAGATGGAATATTATTAGACCTGGGTGTTTCGTCGTATCAGCTAGATGAAGCTAGTCGTGGATTTAGTTATATGCACGATGCACCGTTAGATATGCGTATGAACAGAGACGATGAGTTTACAGCATATGATGTGGTAAATAAATATTCAGAAGAAAAGCTTGCAGATATTTTCTTTTTATATGGTGAAGAAAAATTTTCAAGACAAATAGCAAGGAAGATTGTTTTATCAAGAGAGTCTAAACCAATAGAAACAACATTAGAACTTGTAGATATAATAAAATCTGCATTGCCGGCTAAAGCAAAAAATGAAAAACAACATCCTGCAAAAAGAGTTTTTCAGGCAATTCGTATAGAAGTAAATGGAGAACTTGTAGATTTAGAAAATGCAGTATGTGATGCAATTAAGTGCTTGGTACCAGGTGGAAGACTTGCTATAATTACATTCCATTCTCTAGAAGATAGAATAGTAAAAAGAGCATACGAAAAGATGGAAGGTAGATGTACTTGTCCGCCAGATTTTCCAAAATGTATTTGCGGATATGTATCATACGGAAAGATACTAACAAAGAAACCAATAGTAGCAACTGAGCAAGAGCTAGAAAATAATCCAAGATCTAGAAGTGCTAAACTTAGAGTTTTTGAAAGAAGATAAAATAATAAACAACTATTAAGTAATAAGATTACAAAAATTAACTTAAGAAAAGAGGTGAAATTAGTGATAGCAAACAGAGCTTATGCATATGATTTAGAAGTAGAGAAAAAAGAGGTAGAGTATTTACCAAATAAAAAAGACTTCAGATTAATAAAAAATACAGTTAAGAAATTACAAACTGCATCAAATATTAAAGCAAAGAAAAAATCAGAACTATCACTAGTTTTGTCAGTTGTAGCAATGTTTGCTATGTTTATCATCTTAAGTTATAGAACAAACATAATAAGCGAAAAGAATTTAGAATTGCAAAGACTTGTTATTAAAGCAGATAATGCAAATGCAGTTCTTGCAACAACAGAAGTAAATGTAAGTAGGGTTATAGATAAAGACAAAGTTGAAACTTACGCAAAACAACAATTAGGAATGCAAAAACCAGAAAAAAGTCAATTAGTATATATAAACTCTAATTATGAAACAAAAGTAGAAAGTATAAATGAAGGAAATATAATTAGTAAAGTAGTAGATAAGCTAAAAGATATAATAGGTATTAAATAATCATAAGATAGCTAATGTAAAGTTATAGCTTACTTATGGTTATTTTTCTTTAAAAGGAGGTGTGGTATGGCGTTTGCAAAGAAAGCACATAAAACAAGAGCTATGTTTTTAATGTGGGTATCAGTAATAGCTTTTGTGTTATTAGCTATAAGAATGTTCTGGATACAAATTGTAAAGGGTGAATATTATTCAGAAAAAGCATATTTGCAACAAACAAAGGATAGAGCTATTTCCGCAAGCCGTGGAACAATCTATGATACAGCAGGAAATAAGCTAGCACTTAGTGTTTCTACAAACACGCTATCTATAGCACCGACTAATATAGAAACAGAAGATAAAGAAAAACTTGCTAAAGATTTAGGCGAGATTTTAGAGATGTCTTGGGATACAATTTTATCTAAAATAAACAAGACAGTTTCATTAGTTACAATAGCAACTAATATAGATAAGGAAACGGCAGAAGAGTTAACTAATTACGTGTACGAAAACGAACTTAAAGGTGTATATGTAGATGAGTCTACAAGTAGAATATATCCATATGGTGCAATGTTATCTCATGTATTAGGTTTCACAGGAACAGATGATCAAGGGCTATATGGACTTGAATCATATTATGAAACAGAACTTGCCGGAGAAGACGGAAGAATTGTTGGTAGTATAGATGGTGGCGGAAATGAAACGCCATTTGAAGAGGAAGAGTACATTGCGCCAACAAACGGAAGCGACATTACTCTTACAATAGATGCAACTATACAAGGTATAGTGGAAAAGAATTTAGAAAAAGCAGTAAAAGAAAATGTATCAGATAAAGGTGTATGTGTTGTAATGAGACCTTCTACTGGTGAAGTGTTAGCAATGGCAACATACCCAGATTTTGACCCAAATGATCCGTTTACAATAAACGATGCTACATTAGCAGCAAAATGGGATACAATGTCTTCAAAAGAAAAAAATACAGCATTAAATAATATGTGGAGAAATACAGCTATATCCGATGCGTATGAACCAGGTTCAACATTTAAGGTTGTAACTGCTTCGGCGGCATTAGAAGAAAATATAGTTTCAATAGATCAAGCAGGAGCGTTTAATTGCAACGGATATGTAAGCATATCTGGTTGGAAGATAAGATGTTGGAGATATCCAAGAAAACATGGCGCACAAACATTAAGGCAAGCAATTATGAATTCTTGTAACCCAAGTTTTATGCAAGCTGGTCTAAAAATAGGAAAAGAAAAATATACAGAATACTTAAGAGCATATAATTTATATGATAGAACAGGAATAGATTTACCAGGTGAGACAACAGGTATAATACATGATCCAAAGACAATGACAGATCTAGACCTTGCAACAACATCATTTGGTCAAACAATATCTGTTACGACACTTCAAACAGCAGTTATATACTCAGCAATAGCAAATGGTGGATATATTATGAAACCTTATGTTGTTAAAGAAGTGCGTAGTGCAGATGGTACATTAATATCTGAAACTACACCAACTGTTAAGAAACAAGTAATTTCTGAATCTACTGCAAGTGATGTTTTATCTGCGTTATTTGATACAGTAGACAAAGGAACTGGTAAGGCGGCAAAAGTTAGCGGTTATACAGTAGCTGGTAAGACAGGAACTGCAGAAGAAGGAAGAGGAAAGAATTTATGGTATATGGCATCGTTTGCGGGTATTGCTCCAGTAAATGATCCTGAAGTAGTAGTAATATTTAGTTTATATGATCCTAAAGGACCAAGTGGGCACCAAGGTGGAACAATTTGTGCTCCCGTTGTAGGAAATATAATAGATGAAACATTAAGATACTTAGATGTAAATCCAAGTTATGCAGTGGAAGAAACTATGACTAAAACAGTAGTAGTTCCAGATATAACAGGAAAAACATATAAAGAAGCAAAAGAAGCTTTAGAAAAAGCCGGACTTAAAATAGCATCAGATAAGGTGATATCACAAGATAAAATAATATTAGATCAAATACCAAAAGCTGGTGCAAACCTTATAGAAGATGGAACGGTAAGAGTATATAATTCTACAGAGGATAAGAAGGATACAACTACTGTACCGGATGTAAGAGGTTTAAGTGTTAAAAAGGCCATAACTAAACTAAATAAGGCAGGCCTTAATATTAAAGTAGTAGGAAATGGTAATGCAATTATTCAAGACGCAAGTCCTGGTGATGTAGTTACTAAAGGTTCAATTATAGCAGTTAAGTTTGTAGATACAACAGACTTACATTAAAAGCATATTATTTTGTAATATGACTTAAAATTTGTATGAAAGTGTGGTATAATTACTACGCATATTAGGAGGGATAACAATGTTATTACAATATCTAGTAGAAGAGTTAGATAAAAAAACTAGTGGCGATTTGAATATAAACATAAATAAAATAGAGTATAATTCAGAAAAAATAGGACTAGGCGACTTATTTGTTGCGATAAAAGGATTTGAAACAGATGGTCATGATTATATAGTAGATGCAGTAGGAAATGGAGCTGTAGCAGTTATTGTAGAAGAAGAATACATAGATAAAATAAATGTGCCAGTACCAGTTATAGCGGTACCTAATTCTAGAATAGCTTTAGCAGAAGTGGCAGCAAAGTTTTATGACTATCCAGCAAGTAAATTAAAGATTATAGGAATAACAGGAACAAAAGGAAAAACAACAACTGCGTATATGGTAAGAGATATTATGCTTGCAGCTAAAAAGAAAATTGGTATGATAGGCACGGTATATAATACATATGCAGACAAAGTAATAGAGGCGGTTAGAACTACACCAGAATCTTTAGATATACAAAAATTATTAAAAGATATGGTAGATAGCGGCATGGAATATGCTGTTATGGAAGTTTCATCACACGCACTTGAACTTCATAGAGTGCACGGTATTAAGTTTGAAATAGGAATATTTACAAATCTAGGACGTGAACATTTAGACTTCCATGGGGATATGGATAATTATCTTAAAGCTAAGGCAAAGCTATTTGACCAAAGTATATTTGGAATAATTAATGTAGACGATATCTATGCACCAAAGTTACTTAAACATATAAATTGTAAATACGCAAAATATGGTTTAGATAATGAGGCTAACGTATCTGCTACAGATATTAGAATAAATAACAACTATGTAGATTTCAAAATGTACATAAACAAACAATTACAAACAATTACTGTTCCAATACCAGGAAAATATACGGTATATAATGCAGTAGCAGCAGTAGCAGCTTGTAGTATGCTAGGTGCCCAAATGCAAGATGTATTAGTAGGACTTTCTACAGTTAAAGTTCCAGGTAGAAGTGAAATAGTAGATATAAATAAAACATTTGCTGTTTTAATAGATTATGCACATAATCCATCAAGCTTAGAAGCTATACTAGCAAATACTAAAAAATATATCAAAGGTAGAGTAATATTAGTATTTGGATGTGGTGGAAACAGAGATAAAGAAAAGAGAAAAGAAATGGGTAAAATTGCAGGAACATATGCAGATTTTACTATAATAACAACAGATAATCCAAGAGATGAGAAACCGGAAAATATAATTAAAGATATAGAAGCTGGTATTAAAGAAACAAGAGGATTATTCAAAACAATAACAGACAGAAAAGCAGCAATAGAGTTTGCAATGCGAATTGCTTGGGCTAACGATACTGTAATACTTGCAGGTAAAGGACATGAAACATATCAAGAGTTAGCTAAAGGTAAAAAGATACACTTTGACGAAAGAGAAATCGTTAAAAAGGCAGCTGAAAAAATGCCTGGTAAAAACGAAGTAAAATATTAATTAAGACATTTGGAGGAAGAATTATGAATATACCATTAATATTACTTTTATCAGGAGGAATTTCATTTGTCATAACAGTTACTTTAAGTTTAATAATAATACCATATTTAAGAAAACTTAAAATAGGGCAAGTAGTTCGTTCTGATGGACCAGAGGAACATTTGAAAAAGACAGGTACACCTACTATGGGTGGAATAATGATGCTAATTGCAATGATAGGAATTCTTATAATATTTGCATTTAAGTATCCAGTACTTATACTTCCAATAATTCTAATACTTGGTTATGGAATAGTTGGATTTATAGATGATAGAAAAAAATTAGTAGAAAAAAGTAGCGACGGGATAAGCGCTAAAATGAAGATGATACTTCTATTTGTATTCTCAGTAGCATTTCTTGTATTATATATGGTATTCTGTGATTGGGGAACAGGAACAAATATTCCATTCTTAGACTGGGCTGGTGTATTTGTGGTATTTACAATGCTAGTAATGCTAGGAACAAGTAATGCAATAAACTTAACTGATGGGTTAGATGGTTTAGCATCAGGTGTAAGTGCAATAATAATGACGTTCTTTACAGCTGTAGCTATAAAAAGAGGAGATGCTGCGATGGTAGTTTTAGGAGCTACAACAGTAGGAGCAACGCTTGCATTTCTAATATTTAATGTAAAACCAGCCAAGGTATTTATGGGAGACACAGGTTCTCTTGCTTTGGGTGCAGCAATAGCGTCAATAGCAATACTTATGAAAATGCCAATGTATTTATTAATAGTTGCATTAATACCAGTAGTAGAAACATTATCTTCGGCGCTTCAAGTAATATACTTCAAAGCTACAAAAGGAAAAAGATTATTTAAGATGGCTCCGCTACATCATCATTTAGAATTAAGCGGATTAAAAGAAACAACAATAGTAATCCTATTTTGGGGAATAACAGCAGTGTTATCTTTATTAGGATTTGTATTAGTATAGATTAAATAGGAGGAAGAGCATGGCTAAAATTGCAGAGAAATTAAAAGCGCTAAAAGACTGGAAATTAGTAGATTTCCCGTTCCTTTTCACGCTTTTAGTTCTTCTTGCAATTGGGCTTATTGCTCTTTCTTCTGCTAGTTCATATTATGCTTTAACAGAAACCGGAGATAGCATGTATTACTTAAAAAGACAACTTGGTTTTGCCGCTTTCGGTTTGGCTGTTATGGCATTTGTAATGACATGGGAAAAGAAAAATTATAAAAGGTTTAGTTATCTTGCGTTCATAATTGCAGGTATATTTATGGTACTTGTGGAAGTACCAGGTTTAGGCGTTACCGTAAAAGGAGCAAAACGTTGGCTAAATCTAGGAGTTACATTCCAACCATCTGAAGTATTAAAGTTAGGATTAATAATGGCATTAGCTAGATATATTTCAGAAAACCAAAAGAAAATGAAAAGCTTTAAGGGGTATTTAGCACCTTTAGGTATGTTGGTTGGAACAATAATATTTACATATTTACAATCACACATGAGTGCTATGATTGTTATGTGTGTAATATTTGGTATAGTGATGTTATGTAGTGGATTTAAGATAAATTGGAAAATAGTTGGTCCGCTAATTGTAGTAGGTATAATTGGAGTAGGGGCATTCTTCTTAGCAGAAGATTACAGAAGAGAAAGAATATTTTCATACTTAAATCCAGACGTGGATATAACAGGTAGCAATTGGCAACCAACACAAAGTCTTTATGCCATAGGTTCTGGTGGACTATTTGGAAAAGGATTAGGCCAAAGTAGACAAAAATATTTATGGCTTCCAGAAGCCCAAAATGACTTCGTATTTTCTGTATATGCAGAAGAATTTGGGTTTGTAGGATCACTTGTAGTAATTATCCTGTTTATAATTTTAATATATAGAGGAGTGTCGATAGGATTAAATTCTAAAGATATGTATGGAATGCTTGTGACGCTCGGTATAATTGGAATGTTTGCATTCCAGATAATAATAAATATAGCGGTTGTAACAAAGACAATGCCGACAACTGGTATGCCGCTTCCATTCTTTAGTTCGGGTGGTACATCGCTTGTAATAAACTTGATAGCAATGGGAATAGTACTAGGAATATCTAAGGAAAATAAATAAGGTTAGGTGAAAAAATGAGAGCAATAATAGCATGCGCCGGAAGTGGTGGACACATTAATCCGGGAATAGCAATAGCAAACGAAATACTAAAGAGAGAACCAGATAGTAAAATAATATTCGTGGGTACAAAAACAGGTATGGAAAATGACCTTGTAAAAAAAGCCGGATTTGAACTTGCGCATATACGTGCTGGAAGATTTCATAGAAGACTTACTTGGTACAATGTAAGAAATATGGCAAATGCTTTTTTGGGAATATTTGATGCCGAAAAACTTGTAAAGAAATTTAAGCCGGATATAGTTATAGGTACAGGTGGTTTTATATGTGTACCAATGATGAAAGCTGCGAAGAAAAAACACATACCTTATGTTTTACATGAAAGTAATGCTTTCCCAGGCTTATCTGTAAAATTAGTTGCAAAAGATGCAGCTAAAATATTACTTGGCTTTGAAGATACAAAGCAAAGACTAGATTCTAAAGTGAATTCAGTATATACAGGGACACCTGCTAAATTTGATATGAACCATATGATGGAACTAGATAAGGAGACTTGTAAAAAAGAATTAGGCCTAGATAAAGAAACTATAGGAGACAGAAAAGTAATATTTGTAACAGGTGGAAGCCAAGGCGCAAAGAGATTTAATGAAGTAGTTATTAATATGGTAAGAGAATATAAACCAAAAGATTTGTATTTTGTAATTGCTGTAGGTAAAGATAATTACGAGTTGGCTTCAAGTATGTTAAAAGCAGAAGATAGCAAGTACATTAAAATAGAAAAGTTCGTATACGAAATGGATAAAATGTATAAAGCTTCAGATTTATTAATTACTCGAGCAGGAGCATTAACAATAACAGAACTTAGTATAGTAAGAAGACCAGCAATACTTGTTCCGCTTCCAACAGCAGCAGAGAATCATCAATTCTTTAATGCTAAGGCTATGGAAAATGCCGGTGCGGGTATACTAATAGAAGAAAACGTATTGAATGAAACCGTTTTATATGATAGAATTAAAGATGTAATATATGACAATAAAATACTTGAAACAATGGGTGAAAACGCAGCTAAGTTATATAAACCAGATGTTGAAGGTAAAATCTATGAAGAGATAAAAGAAATTGTCTGCTAGGAGAAAACGTGGGAAAAGAAAAAAATAGAACGGAAATAGTTGAAAAGAATAAAAAGATAAATAAAGCCGTTTCTAAAAAGAACAAAGGAAAGCTTAAGAGAAAAATATTAAGAGGACTAGTTTATCTAGTGCTTATAGTATTTGCGCTTTCTTTGTTCTTTTTATTAGGCTTTGGAGTATACAAGCTATATACGGCCAGTAGATATAACATAGGTGTAGTTAATGTTGAAGGCAATGTTAAATATACTATAGAAGAGATTAAAGAGTTAGCTAATATAGGAATAGGTACTAACATTAACAAATTAAAAACTAATAAAACAGAAAAAACATTAGAGGAACTACCATATGTAAGAAACGCAAAAGTAATACGTAAGTATCCAGAAACAGTAATAATAAAAATTGAAGAATATGAATCTAGTTTCGTTGCACTTAACAAAGAAACAGATGAATATATCAGACTTACAGATAAAGGTGTAATATTAGAAAAATGTAAATTAGAAGATGTTACAGAAAAAGAATTGCTGCTATTTGGAATACATTTTGACGATAATCTAGGTGAAAAAATAGTTGAATTAGAACAAAAGAAGCTACAAACGCTTATAGATATGATGGACAAATATTCTAAACAAAACATATCTAAAAAAATAACAAGTGTTGAATTTAATGAGGGAGACATTATTCTAACATTAGATTATGATATAGATGTAATAATGGATACAAACGAAGTAGAGTACAAGCTAGATCTTTTAAGAAGCATATTAGATGAAATAAACGGTAAAGTTGGAACAATAGATATGACAATAGAAAATCCAATATTTGCTGAAAGTATAAAATAGGAGGAAGAAATGAAGGATAACAATACAAAGCTTGTAGCAAAAGAAAAGAAAGCTACTATAGATATAACAAAAAAAGAGCCAATAGATAAAGTGAAGAAAATTGCAAAAGAAAGTGCTACAGTTGTTATGGGAAAAGTAGCAGAAAGCTCTAAGGAACAATCTGCTAAAAAAGTAAATATATCTAAGAAACAAAAAATAGAAAGAACAAGGGAGTTAATGAAAAAATACAATATTACTTCCGTTGTTATGATTTCTTTAGTACTATTTATTTGTTCTTTCATAATTGCCGCTCAACTTAATACTGTTGGAAATACAGATATAATAACACAAGGAATGAGAGAAGCAGAACTTTTAACAGAACTACAAAAAGCTAATAATAAATATGAAGAACTAAAAGAAGAATATGAAAAAAGCCAAATAATAGTAGATGAGTATAGAGCTGATGCATCAAGTAATGACCTTTTAATATCTTCAATGACAACATTACTTGAAAGAGCGGAAATACTTGCAGGACTTGTAAAAGTAAAAGGACAAGGTGTAGTAATAACACTTGCAGATAGTACAGATACAAACATACCAGTTGAAGCAGGATTAGTACATGATACTGACCTTATGGCAATAGTTAATGAATTAAGAGCTGCAGGTGCAGAGGCAATAAGCGTTAATGGTCAAAGAATAATATCTACAACAGCAATAAGATGTGTAGGACCAACTATACAAATTAACGAAGTTAAGGTTGCATCACCTTTCCATATTAAAGCTATAGGCGATGCAAAATATTTAGAAAGTGCGCTTAATATAAAAAACGGTATAGTAGATAATTTCAAAGTATATGGAATTAATGTTGAAGTTAAGACAGACAATAACATAACAATAGACAAATACGATAATACATTAACATTAAAATATGCTAGTGAAGTAAAATAGGAGGTAAAGATGAAGAAAACAGTAATAACATTAATATTTGCAATAGTAATTGTATTTGGCTTCATATTTGGCTCTAATCTAGAAATACCATATAAATATACTGCATATATTGCAGTGGCAATATTAGCATTTTTAGATTCGTTATTTGGTGGTATAGTATCAAATATGAAAAACGAATTTAACATGACAGTTTTTGTATCAGGCTTTTTTGTAAATGCCCTTATAGCAATATTCTTGGTATATCTAGGACAAAAATTAAATGTAGATATTTATCTTGCAGCAGTAATAGTATTCACTACAAGACTATTTACTAATTTAAGTATTATTCGTAGATTAATAATAGAGAATATAGAAGAAAATAAAAAGAATAAAAAGGCATAATTAAAAATAAATGTCATAAAACTACATGTATAGTCGAATGAATTGAGAGTAAAAAATAGTATATATATAATAATACCGAAACGTAAAAGTGGAGGTGTTTTTTTATGCATGAGTTTACTAAAAAAGCAGAATCTGTTCTGGAGAAAACAAGACTTTTTGCAATAAAACATAAGTATACATATATAGGTACAGAACATATATTGTATGGACTTGTTAAAGAGCAAACAGGTATAGCCGGTAAAATACTTTCAAAGCAAAAGGTAACTGCAAAATATATTGAACAAGAAATACTCAAAATAGATGGAGCAAAACCAAAAGATGCTCTAGAAATAATAGAGCCTACATTTACATTAAGAGCAAAAAAGGTAATAGAAAATAGTATTAAAGAGGCAAATAAAACAGGTGCAAATTATGTTGGGACAGAACATATGTTATTAGCGTTAATGAAAGAGACGGATAGTATAGCAGTTAAAATATTAATAGAAGCAAATGTAGATCCGGAAAAAATATTTACAGATATTATAAAATATATAACCGAAGAACATTATAGCAACACCACATCTAAAAATATTAGCACCCAAGCACTAAATGCATATTCAGAAGATATAACAGAACTTGCAAAAAGAAATAAGTTAGATGATGTAATAGGCATGGAAGAGTATTTAACAAGGTGTATGCAGATTCTTTCAAGAAGAACTAAAAATAATATATTAATAATAGGAGAAGCGGGAGTTGGAAAGACAAGTTTAGTGTACGCATTAGCAAAAAGAATGGTTAAAACAAAAGATAATATAAATAAAAGAATATTATCATTAGATATATCTTCAATGTTAGCGGGAGCTAAATATAGAGGAGATTTTGAAGAAAGACTTAAGAAGTGTGTTCTAGAGGCAAAGTCGGCAGAAAATATTTTAATATATATAGAAGATATAAAAAATATAATAAGTTTAGGAAATACAGATGGATCATTAGATGCAGCAAATATACTTAAACCGTATTTGTCTAGAGGAGAGATACAAATAATAGGAACATGTACGGTAGAAGAATATGTAAAATGTATAGAAAAAGATATGGCATTAAATAGACTTTTTCAAATAATAGATATAAAAGAACCAAATGAAAACGAAACGTATAATATTGTTAACGGAATAAAAGATAGATATGAAAAACATCATAATGTAACAATTCCAGATAATGCGATAAAAGAAAGTATAGAGCTTGGAGTAAGGTATATACATACAAGAAAAATGCCAGATAAGATAATAGATATATTAGATGAAGCATGTTCTAAAGTTAAAACTGAAAAAAGAAAAGAAGTATTAGTAGATGATATAGAAAATGTAGTTTCTAAAATGGTAAATGTACCAGTTCAGAAAATAAAAAAGAGTGAGAAAGAAAAATTACTATTATTAGAGAAAAGATTAAAAGAAAATGTAATAGGTCAAGATGAAGCTATAAAGAAAATTGCTAATGTAATAAAAAGGAATAGATTAGGCATAAGAGATACAAAAAGGCCGATGGGAGTATTTCTTTTTACCGGACCTACACGGGGTTGGAAAAACAGAATTAGTAAAAGTAATTGCTAATGAGTTATTTGATTCTAAAGAGAATATAATACGATTAGATATGTCAGAATATATGGAAAGGCATAGCGTATCTAAATTAATAGGCGCGCCACCAGGGTATGTTGGATATGGAGAGATTGGCATATTAACAGAAAAAGTAAAACATAATCCATATAGTATAATTCTTTTTGACGAAATAGAAAAAGCGCATCCGGATATATATAACATATTACTTCAGCTTTTTGATGATGGTCGTTTAACAGACAGCAAGGGAATTACTGTGAATTTTAATAATACTATTTGCATTATGACATCAAATATAGGTGCAAGAAGTATAACTGAAAATAAAACATTAGGATTTACAAAGCTAGAAAACGAAAAGGAAGAATATGAAAAGATGAAAAAAGAAGTAATGGATGAAGTGAATAAAAGATTTAGTCCGGAATTTCTAAACAGATTAGATGATGTTATTGTATTTAATAAATTGAATAAAGATGATGTATTAAGAATAACAAGATTAATGTTAAATGAAACTAAAACACGAATATTGAAAAAAGGTCTTAAAATCGAATTTAATGATGAATTAGAAAAATATATATCTGTTATAGGGTATGATGCAAAAAAAGGCGCTAGACCTATTTTAAGAGCAATACGAACCAAAATAGAAGATGAGTTGTCAGAATATTTGTTAAAAAATGAAATAGAGAAAGAAGAAAAGCTAAAAATAAGATATATATCTAAAAATGATAAAATACAGATAAGGAAGTCGCCAAGGAGTCGTAAGGTTGAAAAATTGACATAAAAGTGATATAATATTAATATCATCAATTTTGGTGATGGACGTTAATATGTTCAAAAATAAAAGACAAACAAAATTTTGGAGGTTAAAACATGAAAAACGTTAAAGTAAAGACACTCAAGGAAATGCGGTTAGCATTCGCAGATGAAATGGATTATGCTGATAAGTATATCAGTGGCACCTACGATCTTATTTCAGATATGTATGACATGAAGGTGGCACCCAAGTTCAAACTCGAAAAAATCTTCGCAACTATGAACCTGCTTACTCTTAAAGAGGAGCTTATCGTTAGATACTATTATGGTATCGATAGAATCAAACATAGCATAGAAGAAATTGCTACCCGTCTGAACATCTCTACTGGCACTGTAAAGGCCATCCTTACCAGAGGTAAGAAGAGATTCATGGAACTCAATGCAGCAGCTTGAACGTAACGTTAATGGAGAGAGCATCGTTTAGAAACGATGCTCTTCTATTTTTGATTTATTTTTATTAACTAAATATATTATTCTTGTTCTTCTTCTGTTTCGCTTTCGCCAAGAGAAGGTAATATATCATAAAAAGCAGCTTCATCTGAAACTGGCAACGCTTCGACATTTTTAAGTTTCTTTTCAATTGTACGAGTTTTTCTTGTTGCGTCAGACATTGTATTAGAAATTTCAACAAGTTTTTTATTTGTTTTTTCTAATAAATCACCAAACTTAGTAAATTCAGTTTTAACTATACCAAGTAGTTCCCAAACTTCGCTAGAACGTTTTTCTATTGCTAAAGTTCTAAATCCCATTTGTAAACTGTTAAGTAAAGCGACAAATGTTGAAGGACCAGAGATTACAACTCTATATTTTTGAGATAATGTTTCGCATAAATCAGTGTTTCTAATAACTTCACAGTACAAGCTTTCAGTAGGTAAGAACATTATACCAAAATCTGTTGTATATGGTGGGTCTAGATATTTTTCGTTTATATCTTTAGCACACTTTTTAATTTGTGTTTCTAATTTTTTTCTAGATTCATCTATGGCTTCTAAATCTCCACTTTCTTCAGCTGCTACAAGTCTTGAATAGTCTTCAATAGGGAATTTAGAGTCTACTGGTAAAAGTACAGTGTCTATATTGTTTTTGCCAGGAAGCTTAATTGCAAATTCTACAAAGTCATTAGATTTAGCTTTAGTTTTTACATTTGTTAAATATTGTTCTGGTGTTAAGAATTGTTCAAGTATATTAGCAAGTTGAATTTCTCCCCAGTAACCACGTGCTTTAACATTTGTAAAGACATTTTTAAGATCGCCGACACCTTTAGCTAAACTTTGCATTTCACCTAAACCTTTTTGAACAGATTCTAAGTTGTTGCTTACTATTTTGAAAGATTCGCTAAGTCTTTTTTCAAGTGTAGATTGTAATTTTTCATCTACAGTAAGTCTCATTTTTTCTAGCTTTTCACCATTATCTTTTTGGATAGAAGTAAGTCTGTCTTCTACAGATTTACGAATATTTTCTAATTTAGTTTCGTTTAATTGTGTAAGATTTGTAATTGCATTTTGCTGTATTGTTGTATTATCTACAATTTTACCGCCAATTGTATTAGTAATATCATCACGAGTATTTTTAAGGCTTAACTCGATAACCTTCTTAAAATCTTCTAAATCATTTTTCTTGTTTTTCTTTAATAGCAGTACGCAAAGAAGTATAATTACTAGCAAAAGTACGGCTATAATAGCTATTAATGTTGTATTCATATATTCACTCTCCTAATGAAATTTAGTATACCATACAAAACATTTGTTTGTCAATTGAAAGTAGATAAGATATATAAATTTATTATTCGTTGTTGCGACTAACATTTTTTTGTGATATTCTTAAGCATACATAAGGGTGAAAAATATGAATAATAAAAAAGAAACAATTATGATTATAGCAATGATATTTCTTGCTACAATAATTGTAAGAGTATATTGTCTACCACTGTTATCTGGGGACTATGTTAATTTCCTAGAACCTTGAGTAGAAGAAATAAGGTTAAGAGGTGGTTTTGCGGCATTAAAGGAACCGCTAGGAAACTATAACATACCGTATATAATAATACTAATTTTAATTTCTTACTTGAAATGTGAACCATTAATACCTATAAAAATAGTATCTATTATTTTTGATTTTATGTGCGCTTTAGCAACATATAAAATAGTTAATAAGATAACTAATAATAAAAATACTGCAATGGCGTTTTCAGTACTAATCTTATGGTTACCAACGGTTATTATGAATGGTGCTCTTTGGGGACAATGCGACAGCATATATGGTGCATTTGTGTTATTTGCAATATATTATTTAATGGAAAACAAAAATATAAAAGCGTTTATAATGTTAGGACTAGCATTTGCATTTAAGTTACAAGCTGTGTTTATACTTCCGTTATTTGTATTACTATTATTTAGAAATAAAGGTGTTAAATGGTATTATTTCTTTATACCAATTGGAGTAGTATTACTTGCAGGATTACCAGCGGTAATTGCTGGTCAGAGTATAACTAGCGTTCTTGGTATATATGGTGGACAAGTAGAAACATATAACGCATTAACAGCAAACTTTCCAAATATATATTCAATTATAATTAAGTTACCATTTGCAGAAGAATATAATGGTTTGATTACAATAATAGGTATACTAGTAACAATGCTTGTATATTTTGCCATATGGTTAGTAGTAATAATAAAGAAAGTAAATTTTGATGAAAAGAAAATACTTCTTGTAGGATTATGGAGTATAATAATTGCAACATTCTTACTACCAAGAATGCATGATAGATATATGTATATCGCGGATATACTAAGTGTAATCTGGCTTGTAGTAAATAGTAAAAACAAGTTGTTCCCACTTATGATTAATCTAACGTCAACTATAACATATCTAGGATTTTTATTCTTTGGAGAAGGAGATTATAGTGCGTGGGCTGTAATATATACAGCAACTGTAGTGGAATTTACAGTTTATGTATTTAGAGTATTGTTAGATAAGAAAAAACTTGCTGAAGTAGCGAAAGAATAATAAAAAATGTATAAGATATAAAGTGTATAAATGCTATTGCTTTTATACACTTTCTTTGATATTATAATGGTACAAGTTTAGACTTGTATAAGGGAGGGAAATATAATGTCTAAAAAGAAAATTGCTCTTATAGTAGTAGCAGTTGTAGTTGTAATAGCAGCAGTTGTTGCAGC
>JAFXEC010000011.1 GCA_017521005.1 Clostridia bacterium
AAACTCTTGTCTTAAATTCTCTCAAGATAACGTTAGCTATCTCTTAATTACTTTGTTTTAATAAAATTAACGTGGTTGTTATGTTTTCCATAACCCCATCTTTACTTGGCTTGTTTTACTCTTTATTTTTCAATGTGCTTTAAAATATCGCGTGATTACCGCGACATTGTAGATATATTTTAGCACAGAGGTTGGGTATTGTCAACAATAAATTTGAAAAAAATTAAAAAATTTTTAAGTTTTTTTGAACCCCTTGATATCACTGGCTTTCAAGGCACACTTTTTTCTTAAATTTCTACCAAAATAACATCTTCTCCTATTAATTTTACATTGTTCCAAGGAATAGTTATGTTATTTTTTCCACCTAGACTTTTTATCAACTTTCCAACTTGTGCCACAACTATACTTTTTATCGCTCCATTTGCTAGTTCCGCATCGACATCTATAACAAATCCAAGTATCTTTCCATCCCTTACATTTACTACTTCCTTTTGCCTAAAATCTATTCCTCTTGCCATACAACCTCCTAACAAACTTTTAATTTCATTCCCTCAATTATTCCGTATGCTATAGCTTCTCCTATTATATATATATTATCAACTATCCATTCCGCATCTTTCATATTATCATGATATCCAACTTCTACTAAAACCGATGGACTATTTACATTCATTGTCTCGATTATGTTGTTACTATATGTAATCCCGTTATCAGTTTCTTTATCATAATATACTTTCTTTAGGTGTTTATATATTTCTTTAGCTACGCCATTAGACCTTTCACAATTTACTTTTGGGAAACATTCTGGGCCATTAGAGCCACCATAGTTGCTATGTATTGCTACATGTATATCCACTTTTAATATATTGCTTTCTTTTATTATTTCATCTCTACTCATTTCTCTTCTATTTCTATACACAACAAAATTACTAGAGCCAACCAATATTCTTTCCACCACATCTGCAATCATATTCATTCTATATTCTTCTGTTCCATATTTTCCTACTCCCAAGCTCTTATCTTGCGTTGATGGACTTAAATAAATCTTATACATATCAATCACCTACTAATATATATAATAAAAAGAGTGAAAAAATATCACTCTTTTAACATTCTTCTTTTCATTCTTTCCAACGCAGTCTTTTCAATTCTAGATATTTGTGCTTGAGAAACTCCTATCTCTTCTGCAAGTTCCACCTGAGTCTTGTTATCAAAAAATCTTCTTTTTATTATATTTCTTTCTTTTTCAGACAATTTTTCTAACGCTTGTATAACTGCTAATTTATCTGTTAAACTTTCCGCCTCATTCTTCTCACTCTTTAATTGATCTAATACATATATGACATCACCCCCGTCATTATATACCGCATCATATAACGACATTGGTGTAATCATGCTATCTAAAGCAAGAATTACATCTTCTTTTTCTGCGCCAGTTATTTCTGTAAGATAATCTATTGTAGGCTCTTCATTATGCTCGCTTATATATTTTTCTTTTTCTTTCGATAATCTGTAAGATAAATCTCTAATAGATCTGCTTATTCTCATAGAGCTACTATCTCTCAGAAATCTTTTTATTTCCCCTATAATCATTGGTACTGCATATGTAGAAAACTGCACGTTTTGTGTTATGTCAAAATTATCTATAGCTTTTATTAAACCTACTACTCCCACTTGAAATACATCATCTACATTTTCACATCTATAATTAAATTTTTTCACCATACTTAATACTAAACGAAGATTTGCATTTATAAATTCTTCTTTTAATTCTGTATGACCTTCTTTTATTTTTACCAACATCTCATTTTGTTCTTTTGCAGACAGTATTGGTAAATCCTTCGTATTTACTCCATTTATTTCTACTTTAATTGTTCTCATTTGTTTCCTCCCTAATAAGTATCCACTTACTAGTTATATCTTGCTTATGTTTATCCACTTTATTCACTGTGCGACATCGAACTTCTTTTTTAGACGATTTATGACTTTCTTTTCTATTCTAGATATGTATGATTGAGATATTCCAAGTTTATCTGCGACTTCTTTTTGAGTCAGTTCCTTTTTACCATCAAATCCATATCTTAATTCCATTATTTCTTTTTCCCTAAAATCTAGATTCTTTATCGCCATATTTATTATCTTTTTATTATCGTTATCTTCCACTTGTTTAAACAAGCTGTCATTATCTGTACCAAGAATATCTCCTAACGCCAAATCATTTCCTTCACTATCTGTATTTATCGGCTCATCTATAGATACTTCCGTCTTTGTTCTTTGTGTTTTTCTTAAAAACATAAGTATTTCATTTTCTATACATCTGGAAGCGTATGTTGCTAGTTTAATATTCTTATCTAAATTAAAACTATTTACTCCCTTCATTAATCCAATAGTGCCTATGGATATTAAATCTTCGATATTTACTCCCGAGTTTTCGAACTTCTTTGCTATATATACAACTAATCTTAAATTTTTCTCTACCAGTTTCTTTCTTGCATCATCGTCACCAGCAGCTAATCTATCTAACATTTCTTTTTCTTCATCAACAGATAATGGTTCTGGTAATTTATCTGTTCCTGCTATATATAGTAATTCCTCACCATCATTTAATAGGCTCATTATGTATTCATATATTTCTCTTATCTTCTTATTCTTTATTTTCATATCTTAATACCTCCCATTGAATCTGTGTATAATATGTAATTAAGTATCATGTTGTAATTATTAGTTTTAGAAAACTGTCTTTTTTCAAACACCACTCCAGCATTAACAAACCAAGTTTGTTTCTTGTTGCTAATTTTTATATCTTCTAATATATATGCTGTCTTTGTACAAACATTTCCAAGTGTTACTGTTTTTACATTAAAACTTTTATTTTTTTCTAATCCTTGCAACATTTTTTCATCTATAACTTCTGCAAATATTACCGGCATTCCACAACAGCAAACCGTATTACCTGTATCTAAAAAACCACTATAAAAATAGGTTTTATCACCTATATTAAGTTCAACTGTATAATTTAGTTCATTTTTATTAAGTTCCATTTTATACATTTGCCATAACCTAGAAATAATTATTTTGGATAAATAATATGTAGCTATATATACAAGTGCTCTTACTACAGCACTACTTACAGGTATATTGAATATATTGGATATACCTGCATAAATACCTACATTTATAAACGAGACCATAAAAAAGATTAATATGCTCTTTAAGTAAATTTTTACATAATATTCTTCTATTGATATGTACATAATTACTAATACTAATAATAATTTTGAAATTACAAAATCCATCTCTAAAATTTTGAAAAGTAACATTATAGTTACATACAAACTAGATAATATAGAAGCTAATATTATTCTTTTATTATTTACTCTTAATCTTAAAATATCTAACGTCTCTCTTATTATTACGAAATCCATTATTACATTTTCTAGGAAAATACACTCTAGATAAATATTCATCGATTACCTCTTAATAATTATATTTATCTAGGTATCAAAATTTTGTTGAAAGAAAGTCTGGAATTAATTTTTTGATTTACAAATTTAGATAAAAAAGAAGCGAAATGTTCTCACATTTCGCTTTTAATACATATTTTTTATATTTATTGTATTTTTTAGTCTCTATTTCTTCTTAAGAATGGAGGGATGTCCAAGTCTGCAGTATAGTCTGTTCTTGGAGATACTCTTCCGCTCATAGCTGCTCCAGAAGTTTGTCCTTCTGCTGTTCTTTCTGCCATTGTGCTTCTGAAACTATCTATTATTTCTTGAGATTTTGTATCTGTAGTTCCCCATTTATCAAAACCTGTTGCAATAACTGTTATAACGATTTCATCTTGTAAGCTTTCGTCGATAACTGCACCAAATATGATATTTGCTTCTGGATCAACAGATTTTTGAACTAATTCTGCTGCTTCGTTTATTTCTAATAATCCAAGGTCTTTACCACCAGTAATATTGATAAGAACTCCACCTGCACCTTCGATAGAAGTTTCAAGTAATGGACTGTGAATAGCTTGTCTTGCAGCTTCACCAGCTCTGTTTTCTCCTCTTGCTCTACCAATACCCATATGTGCAACGCCTTTGTCTAACATTATTGTTTTAACGTCAGCGAAGTCTAGGTTGATTATACCCTTAACTGTGATAAGGTCAGATACACCTTGTACACCTTGTTTTAATATGTTATCTGCTTTTAAGAAAGCTGATTCAACTGTAGTATCTTTTTCAACTACTTGTAATAATTTTTCGTTTGGTACTACGATTATTGTATCTACATTTTGTTTTAATTCTTCGATACCTTTATCAGCTTGCATCATTCTTCTCTTTCCTTCAAATGGGAAAGGTTTTGTTACAACTGCTACTGTTAATATTCCCATTCCTTTAGAAATATCTGCTATAACTGGTGCAGCACCTGTACCAGTTCCACCACCCATTCCTGAAGTAATGAATACCATATCTGCTCCTTTTAGAGCTTCAGCTATTTCTGCTTTAGATTCTTCAGCACTGCATTCACCAATCTCTGGGTTTGCTCCAGCACCTAAACCTCTTGTTAGTTTTTCACCAATTTGGATCTTAGTTTGTGCCTTAGAAGCTTCTAAAGCTTGTTGATCCGTATTTACAGCTATAAATTCTACATCTCTTAAACCAGCCTCGATCATTCTGTTTAATGCGTTTCCGCCGCCGCCACCAACACCAATTACCTTAATGTTTGCTGACCCTGACTTGAACATTGTTTCTTCCATCTTAAAAATCCCCCTCTTCTTCTTCATCGATCTTTCTTCTTTTAAGTGTATTTGTTATCTTTTCTTTTGCCTTATTTATTACTTCCATTATTTTGTCTTTCATTCCAGGCTCTGTCATTATCTCAATATCGCTGTTTACATGTTTGCTAGTTCCTACATTTGCAATATATTTAACCATTCCAAATGCAACTATGTGTTGTGGCTTGATTACATTTATTAATTTAGGACTGCATATTCTTACTTGATTTACTTTTAATGTAAGTACTGCCAATTCTTCTGCACCAGATATGTTGCTTAACCCTTGTCCTGTTATTACAACGCATTCTATCTTACCTATCAAGTTGTTTTCAGCCATTATCTTTCTTGTTATTTGATATATTTCTTTAACTCTTGCTTCTATTATCCTTACTATATCACTACATTTAACTATATTAGATTCTTCATCTGTTGCTTTTTTTGTTGTCAATTTAACATCGTGATTATTTGAAATCATAGCTTCAATCGCTAAATTATATTGTCTTTTTAACTTATCAGCTTCATCCATGTCTATATTTAATGAAATTGCAATATCACTTGTTATATGATCTCCACCTACTGGTAATGTGTTATTATATTCAAGTGCGCCATTCTTAAATACAGATATTTCTGTATGAGCAGCTCCTATGTCTAGTAGTAATACTCCTAAATCTTTTTCTTCTGGCATTAGCACTACATTTGATGATGCAAATGTCTCTAATACATATCCATCAATTTTAAGTTCTGCCAGTTCCATTACTCTAGTTATATCTTCTACCGCTTGTTTATCTGCTATTATTATGTCTGCGTCTATCACAAAGTATTTTGCAAAAGCCCCTATTGGTTCTTCAAAATATTCTCTGTCATTTACTATGTATCTTGTTGGTATAATATCTATTATTTGTTCTTTATTGTTTTGTCTAATTCCTAGTTGTATTTTTTCCATTACTGCGGTTATATCTCTGTAAGACAAACCATCATCTGGTTTTTCGACATCACCTTTGAATCTTATTTTTTCAATTCTTGTATTGATGCCTTTTATATTAACATACGCTGAATTTATGTATAATCCAGCAGTATCTTCCGCTTCTGTAATTGCTTTTACTACCGATTCAGCAACTTCATTGCAGTTAACTATTTTTCCCTTTTTAATTCCATTAGACTTTGCCAATCCATATCCAACTACTTCTATTTCGCCAAATTTGTTTACTTGCCCAACTACTGCAGCTGATTTAGAGGCTCCCATGTCTAAGGAAACAATAATGTCACCTATAGCCACTTTTAATTCCCCCTGTTTGTCATGGGTATATAATACTATTTTTTTAATCAAAAATCAATACTTTACATTAAAATTCTGTAATCTTTTTGTAATATTTTTGATATATAACTCGTAACCCCTGTGTTACAGTGATTTCAAGGGCTGCAAGGAATTTGTTTTTATGTAAACCAACAGTAAAAATAAGGAAAAATTGTAATATTTGAAACACATTAATATAGATAATATTAATAATAAAATTTCACTAATATTTTGTATTTTTTTTATTGTTTTTTTAGTCTTTATTTCACTTGTAAATAAAGTAAGTATTGTTTTTAATATGTTATATCCATCAAGCGGATATATTGGCACTAAATTTATTATTGCTAGTGCAATGTTTATTTCAAACACCATAGTTATATTTCTAAACATAGCTGCTAGTATTATATTAGAAATCGGACCTGCTAAATATATTAATATTCCTTTTAATCCCGAGACATTTTCTTTAATAACTGCATTAATTCCGGATATTCGTACATTTATTCTTCTTATTTCATAATTAAATAATAATAAAACTATTATATGAGCTAGCTCATGGAAGATTACAAATAAAAAGCATGTAAAATAATTGTTTAAGAATTGTCTAGCCTTGCTAGATAATACACAAACAAATAATATTATTACGATGCTTTCTTCTATACATATATATTTATCTAATATTTTTACTTTCATTATATATTTACCACTAATCTTGGGTTTATCTTTTCACCCTTGTATTCTATTTCAAAATGCAAATGTGGTCCCGTTGAATATCCAGTAGATCCCATTTCTCCTATCTTCGTCCCTGCCTTTACTTTAGCTCCTTTTTTAACACTTATCTTGTTTAAATGGCAATATATAGTTCTTATATCCCCATTTTCCACAACCACATAATTGCCGTTATACTTATTATTACTTGCTACTGTAACTTTACCTTCTATACTACTTACTACCTTTGTCCCTTTTTTATTTGCTATATCTACTCCTGTATGATAACTGTCTATGTCCGTAAATATAACTTCTCTTGCACCAAAATTAGATGTTATTGTTCCAGAAGTTGGTTTTACAAATTTAATTCCGGTAGCCTTAATCTTATCTACTATATTACTCTCAACACTCACCGAACTTATTGCGGTGATGTATTTTTCCTCTACACTGCTACCCACTCCTAATTCTTCATATACTATTACTTCTTTATTCTCACTTTTATTATTACTACTTTCTTCATATATTTCTACCTCTTTGATATTTGTATTTACAATAAAATGTTTAAGTTTTTCCGGCATTAACGCTTCTACATAATAATAAGCTTGTATCCCTATTTCTTTAGCTTTTGATATTATTTTATCTATCTCATAGTTTTTATTAAACTCTTCTATTATCTTTTTAGTAGTTTCACCTTCTAATACAATAGTTATATTCATCACTTTTATTAAAATCACAAAAACTATTATTGCTATAGTAGTTATCCCCTGTACGGCTAAGTTAAATATTATTTTATCCTTAAATGTTTCTTTTGTTTTAACTTTTTTAGTTCTTTCTTCATTTTCAGTATTAAAATTAATATTATGATTCTCGTAGTAACTTCTCTTTAATGTACGTTTTGCTACAACACCTTCCATAAAACCTCCAAAAAAAGACTTATCCTAATACAATATATTGGATAAGTCTTTTTTTATGACTATTATATTTTATTTTATTATATATTTAACTAAACAATTTTTCCTGTTAAATACCATTTATTGTTTTCTATAATTTTAATATCTTTTACTGTTCCTATATCTTTTTCTTCCGCTTCAAATACAACAATCTTGTTATCTATTGTTCTCCCTGTATACATTTTATCATTATTTTTACTTAAACCTTCCACTAAAATTTTGTGAACTGTTCCTATTTTCTTTTCATTATCTTCTAATACTAGTTTTTCAAATAATGCCTTAAGTCTTTGAAGTCTTTCTACTTTAACACTTTCTTCTATTTGGTTTTCCATTCTTTCAGCACGTGTACCTTTTCTTATACTATAGCAGAACATATATACAAGTGAAAATTTAACTTTATCTACAACATCCATAGTATCTAAGAAGTCTTCTTCTGTTTCACCAGGGAATCCCACAATTATATCTGTTGAGAAAGAAACATTTGGTATTCTTTCTTTCATTTTTTCTACTAATGTTAAGAAATGTTCCTTAGTATACTTTCTATTCATAGCTTCAAGAATTCTTGTACTTCCTGATTGAAGTGGCAAATGTATTTGTTTTGCTATTTTATCTGAAGAAGCTATTTTATCTATTAACGCATCTGTAAAATCCTTTGGATGTGGAGAAATAAAACGTATAACTTCTATTCCTTCTACTTTTTCTATCTCTGTTAATAAATCTACAAATGTATATTTATTATCTTTGAAATCGTTTCCATATGAGTTAACATTTTGACCTAGTAATGTTATCTCTTTATATCCCTTACTTGCTACTGTTTTAACATCATTTAAGATATCCTCTGGTAGCCTACTTCTTTCTCTTCCTCTTACATAAGGAACTATGCAATACGAACAAAAATTATTACAGCCATAAATTATACTAATTGATGCTTTATATCCTTCTTCATATCTTATTGGTACATCTTCCACTATTTCATGTTCATTTTCTTGTACCTCTTGTGTTTTTTTGTGATTCTTTATTGCTAGATATAATTTTTCTGCAAAGAACTGCATACTTTTTGTTCCTAAAACAACATCTACATAGCTATAAGATTTTCTTATTTTATCTAGTATATGCCCTTGTTCTGTCATACAACCAACAATAGCTATATACATATCCTTATTTTGTTTCTTTCTTGTTTTTAAGTATCCAACTCTACCAAAAAGTTTGTCTTCTGCATTTTCTCTAATACAGCAAGTATTAAACAAAATAACATTCGCTTTTTCTATTTCTAAAGCTTTTGTAAATCCCATCTCTTCTAATATTCCTGCATATTTCATAGAGTCGTTTTCATTTAATGCACATCCCATTGTTTCTATGTAATATGTATATTGTTTATTTTCACTTTCTAGTAATTCTTTTATTCTTTTTTCGTAATCTATTTTGTATCTCATATTTTCACCTGGTTAGTATTGTACCACAATATTCATCATTTTTCTACATATATCTATTTTTGTATAAAAAAACGACCTTAGAAAATTCTAAAGTCATTTTTATATCTTATTTAATATTAAACTCTTTCCATATATTCGCCAGTTCTTGTGTCTATTCTTATTTTGTCTCCTATTTCTACGAATAAAGGTACTTGGAATGATGCTCCAGTTTCAACTGTTGCTGGTTTTGTAGATCCAGTAGCTGTTGCTCCTTTTATTCCTGGTTCTGTATATGTTACTTCTAATTCTACAAAAGTAGGTGGTTCAACACCGAATATGTTACCTTTGTATGATAATACTTTAACGTTCATATTGTCTAATAAATATGGAAGTATGTCTTCTATTGCTGATTTATTAAGTTCTACTTGCTCATATGTGTTATTATCCATGAAAGTATAAGTTTCTCCATCATTGTATAAGTATTGCATTTCACTTGTTGTGATTGATACTTCTTCTACTTTTTCTGATGGGTTAAATGTTTTTTCCATTGTAGTACCAACTATAACGTTTTTAAGTTTAGTTCTAACGAAAGCGGCACCTTTACCTGGTTTAACATGTTGGAATTCTACAACTCTATAAACTTGAGAGTCCATTTCGAATGTAGTTCCATTTCTAAAATCTCCTGCAAATATCATTTGATTTCCCCCTTAAACTTCAATTTTTTATTAAGCTTTAACTGTTTCTACTAATTTAGCAAAACCGTTAGCATCGTTTACTGCCATTTCAGCAAGCATTTTTCTATTAATGTTGATGTTTTTCTTTTTAAGACCATCCATTAATTTGCTGTAAGAAATTCCATTGATTCTAGCTGCAGCATTTATTCTTGCAATCCATAATCTTCTAAAATCTCTTTTCTTATTTTTTCTTCCAACAAATGCATATTGTCCAGATTTCATAACAGCTTGGTTAGCCATTCTAAATCTTATGCTCTTTGCTCCAAAATATCCTTTAGCTCTTTTTAATACGCTTTTTCTTCTAGCTCTTGTTGTAACTGCTCCTTTAACTCTTGCCATTTTGTTTTTCCTCCTTTTTTACTAAAGTCCCTTAATTATGCATAAGGTAATAATTTCTTAACTGCTGACTTGTTTGCAGAATCTACATAAGATGCTCCTTTTAAAGCCATTTTTCTTTTAGAGCTCTTTCCTGTTAATTTGTGTGCTCTGTTTGCAGTTGTTTTTTTAACTTTACCAGATTTTAATACTGATAATCTTTTCTTTGAACTACTGTGAGTTTTCATTTTAGGCATAATCTATTCCTCCTTTATTTTTTGCTGTCTTTTGGTAACACTATTACATTTAAGAATTTGCCTTCTAATTTAGGTTCTTTGTCTATTTGACCTGCTTCAAGCATTGAAACAAATTTTAATATTGTTTCTTTACCTTTTTCAATGAACCTAACTTCTCTTCCCTTAAACTTAAGTGAAACCTTAACTTTATCTCCATTCATTAGAAATTTATTAGCATTTTTTGCTTTAACTTCTAAGTCATGTACATCAATTGTTGCTGATAGTCTTATTTCTTTTAATTCAACTACCTTTTGGTTTTTCTTAGCTTCTTTTTCTTTTTTAGCCATTTCAAACTTGAACTTGCTATAATTTAGTATCTTACAT
Organism: Clostridia bacterium; assembly: GCA_017521005.1. Lineage (GTDB taxonomy): Bacteria > Bacillota > Clostridia > TANB77 > CAG-465 > UMGS1649. The sequence continues at coordinate 10,796 of JAFXEC010000011.1, forward strand.
ACTGGTGGATTTCCGTTTGGTGCAACCATAACTAAATCCATATCTTCATCATAGGCTTTATCTATAGCTTCTGCTGTGCTCATTCTTCCTAATCTTTCACCATTAGTTCCAATAACTTCAACTTCAGCTACTCTGATTTGTTCATTTATTAGAAAGTCTTGTTTAATATCAATACACCTCCATAAACAATAAAAAAGATTGCAAGCATGCAATCTTCTCCTCTACAATTTATCCCATATATTTTAGATACTAAATTGTATACCCTGTTAAGACAAAACCACAAGGTGAGAAGACTACTTCTACTTTACGGGTTAAATTGTAACATAATTTTATTTGTTTGTCAACATAATTATTATTAATATTAAAATATTTCTTCTAATTCATTGGTTTTACTGTCTATATTCATACCGTCTACCGCTATATTTTGTTCTGTAGACTCATAATAATTAGTAATTTCTTCAGAACTTTTAATCTCTGATAATTTTGTCATTTGTGGTTCTACCATAGCAATAGGTTTTAACTGAACTGGTTTTGCCACTGCCATTTTAGGAACATTTCTAGATTTAAATCTATCTATCATTTTTCTAAAAATACTTCTATCATCTATAGAATGATCTAGCAATAAAATTCTTCCTGATTTTTGGATATCTATTTTCTTAACACCCTCATCTCCCCAATCTGGCTGCACAAATGGAGAATGTTTTTTACTATATTCAGGATGTCTTATTATTGTTCTTGCTTTTTCTAAAAACTTTTCAGATCCATTTAGTTCACCTTGTTCTGATTTTTCTTTAATTGTCTCTAGTTTTTCTTTATCTCTTCTTGAACCAATCATTAACCTTCTTGCTTTTTTTAATTCTTCTCCTTTTTCTTTGCCTATATATGTTCTATATACACCTGATGTTAATATTAATCTATCTTGCACACAAGATAATTTTTCCTGATTTTCACTTTTTATTTCATCTTCTAAAGTGCTTTCTTCTATTAGTCTAGCACTTTCATCATATATTGCTTGAAATCTTTCTTCTATTTTTTTGTCTTCATTATTCTTATTAACATGTGTATTTTCTGCAATAACATCTATGTATTCTAACATTCTATCTTTTGTAAGACCAGTTCTAGAAGCCATAAACTCAGCAATTCCATCTATGTCTTTTCCATCAATTGCTTTCAAGAACTGGGTAGGAGTTGTATTTGATACTGTTACCAAAGTTTCGAATAAACATTCTGCATCTGAATAACAATGAAATCTCCCTGGGGCTTTTACCCCTATCTCTACAGCACTACCTCCACTATTTCCTAGTGCTGCCGATGCTGCTCCAATACCAACCTTAGTACTCTCCTTCTCTGGCTCATTCTTTCCTATTAATATTTGCGTTTCAGCTTCGTTTATTATTTCATTCAAAGTAGTATATTTTCTTTTTTTCTCTCGTTTCCATTTTCTTGGAATTGCATTAATTCTATCCTTATCCGTATTCCAAGCGTGATTTAATTCATGTATAAAAGTTTCTTTATCTAGTCCATTCAGCCAAGTTGCTTCAGAAATTGTTAATGTCTTAGCTTTTGGTTTATAATACCCCTTAACTAATCCATCTAATTTACTTGTTACAATTACACTTTTTATATTTTTATATAAATGTTCAACCTTTTTATTTAAGGTCTCTTCATCATACCCATATAACGATTGTTTTGCTTCTACATATTGATCAACTAATGTTTGGAGTTCTGGTGGAAGCTCTTCCATCTTAAATGTTTTTTTCATAATTTTCCCTCTATCTTTTTTATATTACAAAAAACATAAAAAAGCAAATAGTTAATTAAAACTATCTGCTTAGTTTATATTATTTACTATTTCCACCAAATCTTCTATTTCTTTTAGCATATTCTATTAACGCTTTGTTCATTTCTTGTTCATTAAAATCTGGCCAATGTTTATCTGTAAAATAAAATTCAGAATAAGATAATTGCCATGGTAAGAAATTACTTGTTCTTAACTCATAACTTGTTCTTATCATAAGATCTGGATCAGGTTGCCCTGCAGTATATAACATATTAGATATAGTTTCTTCAGTAATATCTTCTACTTTCAAATTTCCTTCTTTCACAAGATTGACAATTTCTTTTGTAGCATTAACAAGTTCTGCTCTTCCACCATAGTTAAAAGCAATATTTAATGTAAGTCCAGTGTTATTTTTTGTCTTTTCGACTATTTTATTTACACCTTCTGTTACATCTTTAGGAATATTTTCTTTTTCACCTATTACTCTTATTTTTATGTTTTGAAAATCTTTATTCTCTATCATTTTTGCAAGACGCGTTCTTAAAAGCATCATTAAAGTTGCTATCTCATCTTTACTTCTTTTCCAATTTTCTGTAGAAAAAGCATACACTGTCATATACTTAACTCCAATCTTGTTCAAATATATCGCAATTTTTTCAAGATTATCTGCGCCAGCTGTATGCCCGTCTAATGTTGTAAGCTTTTTACTCTTTGCCCATCTTCTATTGCCATCCATAATGATGGCAATATGCGAAGGCAACATTTCTTTATTTAGTTCTTCCATTTATTCTCCTTAGGTATGATAATATAACATTATATATCTAGGTTTGTTACATATTTAGCATTTTCTTCAATAAATTCTCTTCTTGGTTCTACATCTTCACCCATAAGAACTGTGAATATTTCATCAGCTTTAACAGCATCTTCCATAGTTATTCTTACTAGCGTTCTTTTTTCTGGATTCATTGTTGTTTCCCAAAGTTGTTCTGAGCTCATTTCACCAAGACCTTTATATCTTTGAATACTTACGCTATCTCTTTTTATACCTTTTTCTTCTAATTTCTTAAATTCATCTTCCAATGCATGTTCGTTATAGCAGTAGATATCTTCCATTCCCTTTTTAGAAAGTTTAAATAATGGAGGACATGCTGCATAAACTTTACCATTTTCTATAAGTGGTCTCATGTATCTAAAGAAGAATGTTAAAAGAAGTGTTCTGATGTGCGCACCGTCTACGTCGGCATCGGCCATCATTATTATTTTATCATATCTTATTTTTTCTATATTAAAGTCATTTCCTATACCAGCACCAACAGCAGTTATAACTGGATTTAATTTTTCGTTTCCATATATTTTATCTGCTCTTGTTTTTTCAACGTTGATCATTTTACCCCATAGTGGAAGTATTGCTTGGAATTTTCTATCTCTTCCTTGCTTAGCACTACCACCCGCAGAGTCTCCCTCGACGATGTATATTTCACATTCAGCAGGGTTTTTACTTGTACAGTCTGCAAGTTTACCTGGCAATGTAGTAGATTCTAATACACTTTTTCTTCTTACTAATTCTCTTGCTTTTCTAGCAGCTTCTCTTGCACGAGATGCAGATAATGCTTTATCTAGAATTGCCTTTGCTTCCTTAGGATGTTCTTCTAAATATGCAGCAAGTTTATCATTCATCATAGAGTTAACTATACCTAGAACTTCACTGTTACCTAGTTTTGTCTTAGTTTGTCCTTCAAATTCTGGTTCTCTTACTCTAACACTTACTATTGCTCCTATACCTTCACGAATATCATCACCTTGTAGGTTTGCATCTTTTTCTTTTAATATATTAAATTTTCTTCCATAATCATTAAATACTTTTGTAAGTCCTCTCTTAAATCCATCTAAGTGAGTACCACCTTCAATAGTATTAATGTTGTTAACGAAAGATAATATGTTTTCACTGTATGAAGTTGTATATTGAAGTGCTACTTCAACTTCTACTTCTCCCTCACCTTTAGATTCTAGATATATTGGTGGGCAAACAAGTTCTTTATTCTTGTTTATATATTCTACAAATGATACAACGCCACCTTCATAATAGAATACTTTTTGTTTATGTTCTGGATCACGCTCATCATCTAAAGTTATCTTTAATCCTTTATTTAGGAATGCCATTTCTCTAAATCTTGTTTCTAGAGTTTCAGCATTATATACAGTATGTTCAAATATCTCTGGGTCTGGTTTGAATATAACTTTTGTTCCACGTTTCTTTTCATCTCTTACTTTGTGAAGTTTTTCAGTAACCTTACCTCTTTTAAAAGATATTTCATAAGCACCATCACCATTACAAGCTTCAACTGTAACTTTTTCAGATAATGCGTTAACAACAGATGCACCAACACCGTGAAGACCACCAGATACTTTGTATCCTTCTCCACCGAATTTACCACCCGCGTGAAGTATTGTATAAACAACTTCAATAGCTGGTATTCCAAGTTTTGGATGCATACCTAAAGGTATACCACGTCCATTGTCTTTAACCATTATGCTGTTATCTTCTAATATAGCAACATTTATTTCATTACAATATCCTGCTAAAGCTTCATCGACAGCGTTATCTACTATTTCATATACAAGGTGATGTAATCCTCTTTCAGAAGTACTACCTATGTACATTCCTGGTCTTTTTCTAACTGCTTCTAATCCTTCAAGGACTTGTATTTGACTCTCATCATATTCTGCCATTTTTCTACCCCTTATCTATAAATTTATTTTTCACATTTGCATTCTATCATTAAATTTTTATTTTTTCAACTGTTCCATTTTTAACTTTGAAAATTGTCTTATCTTCTATTTTTTCTATACTATCCACTTCTGTAGTAGTTATGAATACTTGATAATCTTTCAAATATTCTATTAAATAATTAATTCTGTCTTTATCTAATTCTGAAAAAACATCATCTAATAATATTAATGGTATTGTTTCCTTTATTTCTTTTAATATTTCAAACTCTGCTAACTTTAATGATAACAACGATGTTCTATTTTGTCCTTGTGAACCATACTTATTTACTTCTTTGTCATTTACAAGAACTAAGAAATCATCATGTGCTATTGTTTTATTTGAAGTTTTTCTAAAAATATCATTTTCACGAGACTTTAATAAAATATTTAATATTTCTTCTTTATTCTTTTTATCAAATTCAGAAACATATTTTAATTTTAGTGTCTCTTCCCCTTTGGATAATTCTTTTTGAATTTTTTCAGCTTCTTTTTCCACATTATCCACATATTCACCTCTTAATGTGGATATGTATTCTATTTTTTCAGCAATTTGTTCATCAATTATATCTAAATATGTGATATCAATCTTATCTTTATCCAATTTAAGGACATCATTCTTTAATTTTATTAACTTATTATATTCTTGAAGAAAAATAACGTACTTTTTAGAAATTTGGCTTATTAATATATCCAAAAACTTTCTTCTATTATTAGGAGAACCTTTTACAATATTCATATTATCTGGAGAAAATACAACTATAGGTATTTTTCCTATAAAATCCGAATATCTATTTACTTTAATATTATCCTCTTTTATTTGTTTTTTGTTATTACTATCTAAAAACACTTCAACTTCTAATTTCTTATCTTTATTACTCTCATCTATATATGTATGTTCATTTCTAAAAAATTCATTATTAAAATATATACATTCTATATCTTTACCAGTTCTATACGATTTAGTAATTGCACTTATATATATAGACTCTAAAATATTAGTTTTTCCTTCTGCGTTATTTCCAACAAAAACATTTACATTATTATTAAACTCTAATTCTAAATTTTCATAATTTCTAAAATTAGTTAGTTTTAATTTTTGTAAATACATTATTTACTCCTTAAACTAATTTTTTAATTTTAAAGGTAATACCATGTATACATATCCAGTTCCTGCAAGTGGTCTTATTACAACTGGTAATACTGGTGAAGAGAATTCTAATTCAATTTCATCATCATCTATTACTTTTAATGCTTCTATTAAATATCTAGGATTAAATCCTATTTCTAAATCCTTACCTGAAACAGCTGCATTTACAAGTTCTTTAGCATCACCAGCTTGGCCTTCACAAGATATTTCAAAGAAATCTAAACTCATCTTTATTTTAACTGGTGGTTTTTGCTCCTTAACATCTTTAGAGAATATTGATACTCTATCTAATGCTTCTAATAATGCTCTCTTTCCTATTCTTACTGTTGTCTCAATATTAGTTGGTAATGTCTTATTATAATTTAAGAAGTCTCCTTCTATTATTCTACTTATAACTGTACATGGACCCATTCTAAATAATGCTTGATTTTTATTAACACCAATCTTTATCATCGCATCATCATCATCGGATAATGTTTTAATTATTTCTGTTAATGATTTAGCAGGTATAATAGCTTTGAATTCACTTGGTCTTTCTAAATATTCTTTTCTAACAGCCATTCTAAATCCATCAATTGCTACTACATTTATATCGTTATCCACAACTTCCACAAGCGCTCCTGTATATACAGGTCTATTTGGATCTGAACTTGTAGCAAACACTGTTTTCTTTACCATATCCTTGAACATTTTTTCAGATATTGTTATTTCTTTATTAGCATTAAATACTGGTAGTCTTGTAAAATCATCTGGGTTTTGTGTTAATAACTTAAATATTCCGCTAGTTGATTTAATAATAAATATACCATTATTTATTTCAAAACTAATTTCTTCTGATTCAATCTTTCTTACTATCTCATTGAAAGTTTTTAAATCCACAACTGTATTACCTGAACTTTCAATTACTGCTGGTATTATATATTCACTACCTATTTCTAAATCATTTGTAGTTAACTTTATATTATTATCATATGTTTCAATAAGAACGCCTTCTAATATTGGCATAGTAGTTCTTGTTGATACTGTTCTACTAACATTATTTAATGCAACTATTAGATCATCCTTTTTACATTTAAAATTCATTTTTTCTGCCTCCATTTATTTCATTTTTATTTTTTACTCCCCATATATACATACTATATATATAATCTATATATATTTAGTAGTAGTAGTAGTAGGTGTTGTGGATAACGGGGATAAGTCCAACAAACGCCTAAAAATAAGGTGTTTCAAGTGTGGATAACTTTGTGGATAACTTGTTCTTTTTATCCACAGAACACATGTTTTTTGTGGATAATTTGTAAAATATGAAGTTATCAACAGTTTGTCCACAGGTTATTCACAGGTTTGTGTGGATAACTCGAATCGCTGTAACAATTAAGAAATTATTTTGTAACAATTCTGAAACAATACCTTCTAACCCTTGGTAGATAGCGATTTTTTAATATCGTCTATCAATTCTTTGGTACTTGGATCTGACATATATTCTTTTGTAAGTTTGTCACATGCATGTATAACTGTCGTATGGTCTTTTCCACCGAAATCCTTACCTATTTGTGGAAAAGTCATATTTATAAGTGTTCTACATAAGTACATTGCTATTTGTCTAGGATATGCAACGTTTTTAGAACGATTTGAACTTAACAAATCCCCTACCTTTATGTTGAAAAACTTACTTACGACTTGCATTATTAGTTTACTAGTAATAACGTTTGATCCTTTTACTAGTACAGATTCAATAGTACTATCTATAATTTCATCTGTTAATTCATTATTTGTAAATGTTGTATATGCTTTAAGTTTATTGAAAACACCTTCTAGTTCTCTAATATTAGAAGTTACTTGAGTTGCTATCTTAACTAAAACAGAGTCATCAATCATATATCTTTCCTTATCTCTTTTTTTCTTTAATATAGCAAGTCTTGTTTCATAATCTGGCGCTTGTATATCTACTGCAAGTCCCATATCGAAACGAGTCTTTAATCTCTCTTCCAACATATTAAGATCTTTTGGTGGTTTTTCACTTGTTAGTATTATTTGTTTTCCACTTTCAAATAAAGTGTTAAATGTGTGGAAAAATTCTTCTTGGCATTTAGCTTTACCAACTAAGAACTGAATATCATCTATTAGTAATACATCAATATTTCGATATTTGTTTCTAAAAGATGCGTTCTCTATTTTTTCACTCATAATAGATGCTACAAGTTCGTTAGTAAATCCTTCACCAGTTGTATATCTAATGTTTAGGTTAGGATGTTGTTCTAGTATTGCATGTCCTATTCCTTGCATCAAGTGAGTTTTCCCTAGTCCTACTCCCCCATATATGAACAATGGGTTATATACTTCTCCAGGGTTTTCTGCAACATTTTTAGCTGCAGCGTAAGCAAATCGGTTATTAGATCCTACAATATAATTTTCAAATGTATATTTTGGATTTAATCCAGAATCCATATTGCTTGTTGGATTTTGATTTGCTATAGGTTGAGTTATATTCTCTACTTTTTTAGTAGCTTCATCTTCTGTATTTTTAATCTCTATTTCTCCCCTACCTAGTTCGATATCTACATCTTCACTTACTCCCATTTCCTTAGATTCAAAAGTAATAATGTAGTTTTTATTAGTTAATATCATCAATGTATTAGCTATAAGATCTAGATATTTTTTATTTATAACTTCAATATGATAATTTGAAGGTGCTAAAAAACATACTGTGTTTTCATCTGAAAGTCTTGGTATCATTACTTCAACGTATGTTTTGAAACCAATCGGAGAAATTTCTTCTTTAATAGCTTCTAATGCTTGTTCCCAAATCTTTATAAAATCTTCACTCAAAAAATACTCACCCCTTTTTGAAAGTTATCCACAGAGTTATCCACAGGTGTGAATAACTTCTCATGTTTTAATAGACAATTTACACTATTATTTTACATAATGAATGTGATAAAAAATCTATCTGAAAACATGGTATAACCGTCTGCATTAATATATCAGAAAATGTAGAAAAATACAATACTTTCGGGCAAAAAAGATATCTAAAAAACCAAATAAAAATGTTATGTAAAATGAATATGTAATCTTAAAAACACCTTGTGGATAACTTATAAAGGAAAGTTGTGGATAACTCTGTGGATAACTTTTTTAGAAGTGTGAAAAAATAGAGTTATCCACAGGTTAAGTTGACAATTTTATTATACAATAGTATAATTTCATATGTAAAAATAAATTAAATTACTTACAATTGGGGGTACTAAAATGTTTAGAAAAATAAGGAGAAGATTTGCACATCGGAGTATACGAAAATTCCTTGAACAATTTATGCCTAACATAGGGTTAGGTAACTTAAATTTGTTTGAGTGTGAAGATTTTAGATTGGGTAAGTATGCAGTCCATACAAGTAAAGGAAAGTATAAATTGACCTTCTGGGAATTGTGTTATGGAGCTAAAGAATTTACTTTAGAACTAAAATACAAGCAGGGAGAAGGAGAGTTTATAACATTTTCCATTACCGGAAATATTTCTTTTAATATTATGCCGGAGACGCATACTATTGATAGAAAAGGCGAAAGGCAAGTGTTAGATCTTCTAAAAGGAACAGCAAAGGTTTATCCTAAAGCAAATGAATACGAAAATGTTAACTATAAGGTAATAGAATATAAGAGTCCGGTTATGAAATCTGAAGTTCTTGATTTAGATTTGCTTGTTAGGGAAACATATGAGTATATCTTTTAATGGCTATAAACGGGCGGAAATGTTATATTTCTACCCGTTTATTTTTTATTTGAAAAATATTTTAAAAAGCGTTGACATTTACATAACTTAGTGTTATAATCTTACCAGAAATTTGTAGACTAATTAACAGGAGGTGTACTACATTATGAAAATGACATTTCAACCTAAAAATAGACAAGAAAAGAAAGAACATGGTTTCAGAAAAAGAATGAAAACTGCTTCTGGAAGAAAAGTATTAAAAGCAAGAAGAGCTAAAGGAAGAGCTAAACTTACAGCTTAATAAATTAATAGGATATTTTTAATAAAGGCGCAAGCCTTTATTTTTTTATCTAAATGAATTAAAATAATAATAGGTGAGAACAATGAAAAATACAAAATCTTTAAAGGGAAGCGTAAATTTCAAAAGAGTTTTAAGGCAAGGAAGTTACGTTTCGGGTAAAAGATTAGCAATTTATATAAAAAGAAATAATGATATTGAGGGTGAAAACAGATTAGGAATATGTGTAAGTAAGAAACATGGAAATAGCGTTGTTAGAAATAAATTAAAGAGATGGGCAAGAGAAGCATATTACTTACTAGAAAAAGATCTTTTGAAACAATTTAATATTGTTATTTTATATAGAAAGGATATAGAAATAAATAAATTAGATTTTAACGCCGTAAAAGACGAAATGAGAGATTTATTTATAAAAAACGACATGTTACATGGATAAAAGATTAAAATGGCTAAAAACGGCTCCTAGACGATTTGGGATTTTAATGATAAATTTTTACCAAAAACATATTTCAAAACATTTTGGGAAGAAATGTATATTCTATCCATCGTGTTCAGAATATACCAAACAAGCTATTGACAAATATGGTATAATCAAAGGTAGTTTTAAGGGATTAAAAAGAGTATTGAGATGCCATCCTTTTGGTAAGGGTGGAGTAGACCATTTAGAGTAAGGAGAAAAGATGATAAAATTTATAGCAGAAATACTAGGGGCTCTAATAAGATTAATATATAATATAGTAGGAGAAAACTACGGTTTATCTATAATAATATTTACAGTATTAACTAAATTATTAATGTTCCCAGTAACATATAAACAAGAAAAAGCAATGCACGAAATGAAAAAGGTTGCACCGCTAGAAAAAGAAATACGAGAAAAGTATAAAGGAAATAATGAAAAAATGGCAGAAGAGCTTACTAAAATGTATAGTGAGCACAAGATAAATCCAGCAGGTGGATGTTTATCTATGTTAATCCAAATACCATTAATATTTGCAATATTTGCAATAGTAAAACAACCGCTTACATACATAATGCAAGTGCCACAAGATCAGATGATGAAGTATGGACAAGAATACGCGGTAGAATACTTAAATAAAGAAAGCATAACAGAACGAGAAATAAAAGCATACGAAATAGAAATAGCAGATAATAAAGATTTGATAAACATGGATTTTATAGGTTTGGACTTTGGTGCTAAACCATCAGATACATTTGCAAAAGACGAATCAAAAAGAACAAATCCAATAATACTGTTAATTCCAATATTATCAGTTGTTTTAGCGGTAGTTCAAAATGAAATAAATAAGAAGAACAGTGCAATGACAAAAGAACAAATGGAACAACAAAAAGGTATGATGACAATGATGCCAATACTATCTGGATATATATCATACGTAATGCCACTAGCACTAGGAGTATATTGGTTAATAGGTAGTGTACTTCAAATAATAACACACTTAATAATAAATTTAATGTTAAAGAAGAGCACTATTATGATAGGAGGAAAATAACATGAAAAGAATGACAGAAGAATATGGAAAGACAGTTGAAGAAGCAATAAGAAAAGGATTAGAAACACTTAAAGTTTCGCGTGAAGATGTTAAGATTCTAGTGATAGATGAACCATCTAATGGGATGCTTGGAATACTTTCTAGTAAAATGGCTAAAGTAAGACTTACAGTAGAAAAGAAAGTGGACGATGAACAAGTGGGGAAGACAGTAGAAAAAGCAAACGAAATACTAGGAAAAATCTTTGAAATAACAGGAGATTCTTCAACATTTGAAGTTACAGCAGAAGATGGAAAAGTGTTAGTAAAAATAGCATCTGAAGGTTCTGCACACTTAATTGGATATAAAGGAAAAACAATAGAAGCTATCCAATCTACAATAAACTCAATACTTCAAAAAGAAGAAGAGGAATATGCAAAAGTATTTGTAGAAGTAAATGATTACAAAGTAAAGAAAGAAGAAAGACTTAAAGAATTAGCTAGAAAAATGGCTAGAAACGCTGTGAAATTCGGCAGAGATGTAAGACTTGAACCAATGTCTGCATATGAAAGAATGATAATTCACACAGAACTTGCAAATAGAACAGACGTAAAAACAGAAAGCTATGGCGAAGAACCAAGAAGAAGAGTAGTAATAAAGAAAATAAGATAAAATAAAAGGTCAGCAAAAGCTGACTTTTTATAGGGAAAGGAAATAAAGTTATGTTAACAGAAACTATTGCAGCTATAAGTACTGGTGGTACAAGTAGTGGAATTAATATAATAAGAATAAGTGGAGAAAAGGCACTTGAAATAGTGTCTAAAATCTTTACGAACTATGCTAAATTAGATCATCAAAAGATAATCTATGGTAAGATAATAAATAATAATACAAGCACTATAGTAGATGAAGTGCTTGTTTCATGCTTTAAGGCTCCACACAGTTTCACAGGAGAAGATGTATGCGAGATAAATTGTCATGGTGGAAGAAAAGTAACGTTAGAAATATTAAAACTAGTAATAGATAACGGAGCAAGAATAGCAGAACCAGGTGAGTTTTCTAAGAGGGCTTTCTTAAACGGTAAGATGGATTTATCTAAAGCAGAAGCAATAATTGATGTAATAAATGCTAAGACAAGCGCGCAAGCAAAAGTGGCTGTAAATCAGTTATCGGGCGGAATATACGACAAAGTAGAAACAGTAAGGGATATGCTTGTAACACTTATGGCAGAGATAGAAGTTAGTATAGATTATCCTGAATATGATTATGAAGAAATAACAATAAATAAGCTAACGGAAAGATTAGATTTAATAAAAAAAGAAATAGATTTATTAATTAAAACACACAACGATGGTAAATATATAAAGAACGGAATAAACCTTGCCATAGTAGGAAATACAAATGTAGGTAAATCATCATTATTAAATACATTATTAAACGAAGAAAAAGCAATAGTTACAGATATAGAGGGAACAACAAGAGATGTTATAGAAGAAACTTTAATAATAGGAAATCTTGTATTAAATGTTTCAGATACTGCAGGAATAAGAGAAACTGATGATGTGGTTGAAGCTATAGGTGTTAACAAAAGTCTAAAAGCTATAGATGATACGGATATGATAATATATTTAATAGACTTATCAAGGGGCTTAAACACTAGAGACATCGAGCTTTTAGAGAAAATTAAAGGACAAAACAAGCCGTATATAATTGGACTTAACAAGGTGGATATTTCACGTGAAAAGATCGAAGATGTTAAAAGTCAATTAGGAAATCATAAAAACATAATATGTATATCTAGTAAAACTGGAGAAGGTATTGTAGAATTAAAAGACACAATAGAAGAAATATTTAACATATCTAATATAGATAGTGAAGAAAGTAGAATAATAGTAAATGAAAGACATAAAGATTTACTAGAAAAAGCTAGAAATAGCGTTATAAAAGCAAAAGAAATAGCAGAAATGGGAGAATCTTTAGATGTTGCTGCAATAGATATAAAGGAAGCTACAGAAATGTTAGGAAACATTACAGGAAAGAATGCAAGCAGCGATGTTGTAAACAAGATATTTGAAAAATTCTGTTTAGGAAAGTAGGAATAATATAATGATAGAATATAAAGATATGGATTATGATGTAGTTGTAATAGGTGGAGGACATGCTGGTATTGAGGCTGCCCTTGCCGCTGCACGTCTTGGGAAGACTACAGCGATGTTTGTAATGAATATGGATTCGGTTGCTAATATGCCTTGTAATCCTAGTATTGGAGGCACTTCTAAAGGACACCTGGTTAGAGAAATTGATGCGCTAGGAGGACAAATGGGACTTTCTGCAGATCAATGCTTTGTACAATCCAAAATGCTAAACTCATCTAAAGGGCCAGCTGTACATTCATTAAGAGCACAAATAGATAGAAGAAAATATCATGCATATATGAAGCAAGTGCTAGAAAATGAACAAAATCTAGATATTATACAAGCAGAAGTTGTAGAAATTAGAACTGAAGGAAATAAAGTAAAAGAAATAAAGACAAAAAATGGAGCAATATATGGATGTAAAGCAATAGTAGTTGCTACTGGAACATACTTAAAAGGTAAAGTCGTAATAGGTGAAGTATCCTATGAAAGCGGCCCAGATGGCGTATTCCCGGCTAATGAGCTGTCTCAAAGCTTATTAAATTTAGGTATAGAATTAAGAAGATTTAAGACAGGTACTCCAGCTAGAATAAACGTAAAAACAATGGATTTATCTAAGATGGAAGTACAAAGTGGAGATGAAGATATACAATCATTCTCATTTATGAATGAAGAAAATAAAGAATTACTTTCAAGACCACAAATAGACTGTTATTTAACATATACGAACGAAGAAACACATAAAGAAATTAGAGCAAACATACATCGTTCACCTTTATTTAATGGCTCTATATCAGGCGTTGGACCTAGATATTGTCCTTCTATAGAAGATAAAGTAATGAGATTTGCAGACAAAGAAAGACATCAAATATTTATAGAACCAATGGGAGATAATACTGGAGAAATGTATATCCAAGGAATGTCATCTTCGCTTCCAGAAGAAGTTCAAAAGAGATTATACAAAACCGTTCCAGGCCTAGAGAATTGTAGGTTTATGCGTTCTGCATATGCAATAGAATACGATGCGATAGATTCAACAAAACTATCTTTAGGATTAAAATATAAAGATATAGATGGATTATATTTTGCAGGTCAAATTAATGGAAGTTCTGGATATGAAGAAGCAGCTGCACAAGGTTTGATTGCTGGAATTAATGCAGCTAGAGAGATAGACAATCTTCCAGAGTTTACATTAGATCGTTCTGAAGCATACATAGGTGTATTAATAGACGATCTTGTAACAAAAGGAACTAATGAACCATATAGAATGATGACATCCCGTTCAGAATATAGATTAATGTTAAGACAAGATAATGCTGATCTTAGACTTACTGAAAAAGGCCACGCTGTAGGGCTTGTAAGCGATGAAAGATATTCTGCATTTGTAAATAAAAAGGAATTAATAGAGAAAGAATTAGAAAGAGTAGCAAGTACATTAATTAAAGCTAATGATAATACAAATGCTCTTTTAGAATCTTTAGGAAGTAGTACAATCGAAAGAGGTACAAAACTTGCAGAACTTCTAAAAAGAACAGAAGTTACGTATGATAATACCGCAAGCATAGATCCTTCTAGACCAGTATTACCAAGGTCTGTAAGGGAACAAGTAGAGATACAAGTTAAGTATGCTGGATATATCAAACTTCAACAAGAACAAATAGATAGATTCAAAAAATTAGAAGAAAAGAAACTATCTACAGAAATAGATTACGAACAAATAAAAGGATTAAGTTTAGAAGCGAGACAAAAATTAAACAAACAAAAACCTACTTCTGTAGGACAAGCTTCTAGAATAACTGGAGTTTCTCCAGCAGATATATCTGTGTTATTAATTTACCTAACTCAAAGTGGGAAGAAAGAGGTGTGATTTCACGTGAAATTAACTAAAGAACAATTCATTGAAAACACTGTAAATGCAGTTAAATCAATAGGTTTAGATGTTTCTATGAAACAAGCAGAAATGTTATACACATATAAAGAACTCTTAGTAGAGTGGAACGAAAAGATAAATCTTACTGCCGTTACAGAGGATGATGAAGTAATAGTAAAACACATTGTAGACTCTCTTTATGTAGCAAAATATATTAAAGAAGGAGATAAGGTAATAGATGTAGGAACAGGTGCTGGACTTCCAGGGATGATTCTTGCAATATATTTTGATGGCAAAGTAGAATTCACATTATTTGATGCATTAAATAAAAGAATAATATTCTTGGATGAAGTTATTAAAACTTTAGGGCTAAAGAATGTTAAAGCCGTACATGGTAGAGCGGAAGAAACTGCTAAAGAAGCTGATTTCAGAGAAGCTTACGATGTAGTTGTAAGTAGAGCTGTAGCAAGACTTAATGTTCTAATGGAGCTTACAGCGCCGTTTGTTAAAGTGGGTGGTAAGTGTGTATATATGAAGGCTGATAAGACTGAAGAGGAGATTAAAGAAACTAATAAAGCAATTATAGAATTATCCCTTAAACTAAAAGATACTTATGAATACAAATTGGAATATAATAATGAATATTTTAGAAGAACAATCATAGAATATACAAAGATTAATAATGTTAAAGATAAATATCCAAGACAATTCGCTAAAATTAAAAAGCAACCTCTATAGTTAAAAAAAGGATATTTATGGGTTAAAATTTGCAATACTTGACATCGTATGGTATAATACATAGTGCTGTAAAAAACACTATGACTATATTTAAATAAATAAGGAGGTTTGTATGGCAAAGAAGAAAAAAGTAAACTGTAAGCATGGCCTTACTTGTACTGAAGAAATTCAGGCAAGAAAACTTAGATGGCAGTTAGAAGCCGGGGACGAAGAATACAACCAACTGATACGGGAGCTCTATGAAGAGTGGTTCATGAAACCAAAGGAAAGTTTTTATGATTGGCTTTGGCCGCAAGATAAAATCTTATCTTCCGCGTTAAGGAGAATGTATGACTGGCAACTGACCGTTTTCGGGAAATCTATCAAGTAATTACAAGATATGATTGTATAAGGGTCAAAAAAGAAAAGAGTAAATCTATAAAAAAAGAGATTTGCTCTTTTCTTTTTATTTAAATTGTAATATAATAACAAGCAAAGAGGTGAAAGTTGTGGCAAAAGTAATAGCAATAGCAAATCAAAAGGGTGGCGTAGGTAAGACTACAACAGCAATCAACTTAAGTGCTTGTGTTGCAGAAAGAGGAAAGAAAGTATTATTAATAGATATAGATCCACAAGGTAATGCTACTAGTGGTGTTGGTATAGCTAAACAACCAACAGATAAGTCTGTATACGATGTAATAATAAATGAAGATAAAATGGTTGACATAATAAAACCAACAGTGGTTAAAAAATTATTTATATGTCCATCAAGTATAAATCTTGCAGCAGCAGAGGTTGAACTAGTTCCTTTAATGGCACGTGAAACAAGACTTAAGAAAGCAATAGAAGAATTAGAAGAAACTCAACAATATGATTATATATTTATGGATTGTCCACCATCATTAGGACTCGTAACATTAAACGCATTTGCAGCAGCAGACAGTGTCCTTGTTCCGATTCAATCAGAATATTATGCGTTAGAAGGGTTAGGACAACTTGTAAATACTATTAAGCTTGTTAAGAAGAATTTAAATCCAGATCTAGAGATTGAAGGCGTTGTAATGACTATGTTTGATTCTAGAACTAGATTGTCTACTCAAGTAGCAGAGGAAGTTGTGAAATATTTTGGAAACAAAGTATTTGAAACAATGATACCAAGAAATATTAGACTTAGTGAAGCACCAAGCCATGGATTACCAATTACAATATATGATCCATTATCTAAAGGTGCTAGAACATACAAGAAACTAGCAAAAGAATTATTAAATAATAATAAATAGAACGTAGGAGGAAGTTATGGGAACTAGTAAAGGTTTAGGAAGAGGATTAAATGCGTTATTTGATGATATAGAAGAGGTTAAGAGTGTAACAACAAAGGAAAAGAAAAAGGTATTAGATAGTGTAGTTGAGCTTAATGTTACAGATGTAGAACCAATGCCTAATCAGCCAAGAAAAGTATTTGATGAAAAAAAATTAGAAGAACTTGCAGATTCGGTAAGAGAACATGGTGTTATTCAACCAATTATCGTAGAAAAAGCAGATGAGGGTTACCATATAGTAGCAGGTGAAAGAAGATGGAGAGCTGCTAAGATAGTTGGACTTAAAACAATACCAGCTATAGTTAAAGATTATACGGAATCTAAAAGAAAGCAAGTTGCTTTAATCGAAAATATACAAAGAGAAGATCTTAATGTAATGGAAGTTGCTAGAGCATTAAAAGAGCTTATGGAAATAGATGAGTATACAGTAACAGAGGTAGCTAAAGTAACAGGTAAGAGTCAATCAGCTGTTTCTAACATAGTTAGACTTCTAAAATTAACTCCTGAAGTTCAAGAGTATGTTCTAGATGGAAAACTTGTTGAAGGACAAGCAAGAGCTCTTCTTACAATAGAAGATGCAGAAGAACAAGTAAGAGTTGCTAAAAAAGTTATTGAAAAGAAACTTACTGTTAGAGAAGTTGAAAAACTTATTTATGAAGATGCAAATAAATATAATGTGAAAAAGAAGAAGGTAGCTAAGAAAAGTAGCCTTTATAAAGCTGTAGAAGACAAATTAAGCGAGTATTTTGGAATGAAGGTAAAAGTAGATGCCTCAAAACAAAATCAACGCCTAATTATCGAATACTACAATAACGAAGGATTAGAAAGTATACTTGAAAAGCTAGAAATAGAACTATAAATGTAATAATAAAAGAAGGTGAAAGTCATGATGAGTATATTAGAAAATGTGAAATATGAACATATAGCAATACTTACCCTTTTTGTAATAACGGTAGTAAATTTAATTTTACTATTAAAGAATAATAAAAAGGTTAAGAAATACAAAGAACAATATGAAAAAGTATTAGCTAAGTTCAATTCAAAAGTAGATATACAGGATGACTTTCAATCTATTTATGACAGATTAAACGCTGTTGAGAAAAAATCTGAAGAAACTGTGGAAACTGTGAATAAGTATATAAATAAAATAAAGAGTAATGTGCAAAAAGTAGGATTTATAAAATACAACGCTTATGATGAGACAGAAAACAAATTAAGTTTCGCATTGGCGCTCTTAGATGATTATAATAATGGAGTATTGATAAATCATATATATTCCAAACACGGCTCTAATATATATGCAAAATTAGTAACAGAATCTAAAGTTGAGGATAGAATTTCAGAAGAAGAAGGCTTAGCACTTCAAATGGCAATAGATGATAAAGACTTTAAGTTAAGAATAGTAGGGGAAGTAAAAGAAAATAATAAAAAGAAGAAAAGAAACAAAAGAGTATAGGGGGAAAACATATGAAAATGGATTTTAGAGGCGTGCCAGGTATGGGAAAATCAATAGAAGAAAAAATGAAAGAGTACAATGAAGTAAAAGATGCTATACAAAATTTAAGTAAGAATAAAGAAAAAAACAAAAGAGAAACAAATGCTCAATTAGCGATGACACCTTGGGGGACTGTAATACTAGTTGCTTTGATTTGTATATTAGTTGGTTCGTTGGTATTTTATCTTGGAATAAATAATATAAAAAGATCAATAGCAAATGCAGATGATAAAGTATATATCACAGCTGAAATAGATTATGTAAGATCTAGATATAGTTCTAATGGCGGATCAGAATTAGATATTGAATATTATATTAATGGTAAAAGATATGAAGATAAAATAGAAACCTCTAGAGACAGAGACCAATTTATGAAAGGACAACCTATACAAGTTTATTATTATAAAGATAATCCATATAATATATATCTTGTTTCTGAGGAAATAGGTGGTTATATTCTTCCGATTGTAGGTGTAATATTTATAATAGTAGGATTTGCAGCAATATTTGCAAAAATCAAAGCAGGAAATATAAAAAGAAAAAGATAAAAAGTAAAAAAAGTCTTGACATTAATTATAAATTTGGTATAATTAGTCATGTACTTAAGGAAGAGTGTCCGAGTGGTTTAAGGAGCCAGTCTTGAAAACTGGTGATGTCGAAAGGCACCGTGGGTTCGAATCCTACCTCTTCCGCCACATAAAGGAAGCTTAAGGCTTCCTTAATTTATATGGAGAGTTACCCAAGAGGCCGAAGGGGACTGTTTGCTAAACAGTTAGTGTCCAAATTCGGGCAGCGAGGGTTCGAATCCCTCACTCTCCGCCAAACATAGACGACAAGATTTCAAAATCTTGTCGTTGTTTGTTTTTTATATTGTTAAAAAGTTAAGTATATGATACTATATAGATACAGTTTGACTAATAATGATAGGAGAGAGTTTATGAAAGAGTGTTTCCATTTTACAAAAAGTAAATATCTAAGAACTATTTTAGAACAAGGCTTACAACCAACTTTTGGAACCAATTGCTCTATAATAGGTGATCAAGTAGGGGCAAAGGTTTCGTATTCTGTGGGATCCCAAGGCGCAACAAAAATGTTTACAGGAGTACATGGAATATATTCTAGAATGGCTGAGGGACGTGTTAATGAAGAGGGCTTTGATGAGCATAGTTTAAAAGCTATTCATGAACTTCAACAAGCTAAAGACTTTGAAGATTGGGAAGGTCAAGGAGTATACTTAGTGTTTGATGGCGAGTGTATTGCCGAAGAACATAGAGTAGAAACAAAACCATATGATGCATATACAGATATGCCAATTTCACCTGAACAATTAAGAGTATGTGTAATAAGAAATAAGGAAACTGGAGAAGTTATTTCATCAAAATACGATATCGTGAACTTTTGGTTGGCAAGAGAACAAGAGGAAACTGGTATTTTCTATAGAATGGATTATGAGGAGAGAATTGAAGAGTTTAAATCAGATAAATATGAAATGGAGTATGTAGAATTAGCTAGATTTTGTGAGTTGCATCCGGAATTGTTAGGTGAAGAAAGAGATATTCAAACCACATTACCACAGGTAATAGATGAATCGAAATCCAAATTTGGATTTAAAAAGATTGCTGAAATATTTGGAAAAATAAAAAACAAAATAAAAAGTGCTTTTATAAAAGGCGAAACGGCAGAACATAGTAATCCAGAAGGGAACTTTAGTGATGTAGAACTTGCTGGTGGAGATACTTTTATGGAAAAACTTAAACATGAAAGTAAGACTATAGAAGAGTCAGCAACAGAAATAATAGAAAGTGAAGAAGAAGTAAAAAGCAAGTCAGTCGAACCTCAAACGCCTGAAGAAATATAACAAGTATAATAAAAGATGTAAATTAAGAACCGTCTCAGCAATAGCTGAAACGGTTCGTTTTGATTTTTTGGGAGTATCTCTTAGTTCAAAGGTTGCATCTCGTTCGAATCGAAATAAAGAAAATATTCTTTACCCTCAGTGTCAATCCAGTAGGTTCTATCAAATTTGGTGTTAGGAAATGTGATTTGAGCATATCCATATTCGTTGAAGCAACTCATGTGTTTATACTTTATTTCACAAATTTCATCTCCATGACGGTTAATAAAACCAAACTTACCATCAAGTTCAACAACAGCAAAGCCATAGAAGAAATCATGAATTCTATCATAAGTTCTTTTGGTAAGAGTTTCAAATTTGTTGTTAATAAGCAACCATTTCATATTTTCATCTCTTACCCAGGCAACTCCGTTATTAAAATCACAGGCGGCAGTGTAATTGAAGGGGCACATTTCTTCACCGTTAGTGTTAATGTAACCAAATCCCAAACATTCACACTGTGTGCCACAAACATCAATAAATTTTCCGTTTGGAGCACCAACAACTGCAAATCCTTCCCAAAAAGCTCCAAGGCTTTTGTTCACTGGGAATTCATATTTGATTTCACAGATTTCTTTTCCACTCTCATCAATAAATCCCCACTTATGACCAATTCTTACTGCAGCGTATCCATCATAGAACTTAGATACATAATCATATTTCTTGTTATCCATGCCTTCGTCCTTTTCTTAGTTTAATGTAAAGTGTATGTTGCTCATTCGAAGATAAGATGTGAGATAACATTTGCAATTTCGGGCTTAGTGTTGCATCTATGAAGAACACCATCCTTGTTAATAATCATTGCAAAGTGCTTTCCACCGCCGATTCTATCAAGCAGATTGGCTACGATATAATCCGCATTGTTTTTATGAAGAAGTTTATTTGCAACATCAAAGAGTTCTTCTTCGCTTACGCCTTCAAGGAGTTTGAAACCGATAAGTTTGGTGTCAGGGCTCCATTTTTTGATACGTGAAATAACCTTAGGGGTAAGATCAAGCATAACCATAAGGTTTGGCTCATACGAAGAAATCTTGCTTTCGTCGTGAAGAACTGCTTTAGGTGCGGTGAAAATATTCATAAGTTTTTCACGTTTTTCCTTTTCAGAAAGATTTGTAAAATCTTCGTGAAGAATTTCTTCTACAATGTCTTCTGCACGAACAACATATCTGCCTTTGTAGTCTCCAACTGCAGCGGAGTGGACGATTGCATCAATTCTGTAATTTGCAAAGAGATTATCCAAAGCGTGAATAAGATCATCTGTGGACTCAACCGTGATAAATCTTACCTTATCACTTTGTATTCTAGGCTTATATGAAAGCTTAGTAGAGATATAGAAAAGATTTTCGATTTCATCTCCAAAGTTGGTAAGAACTGTGTCTGCAATGATGCTGCCAAGAGCACCTGTAGACATGTTCGTAATTTTCATCACAGCATCGATTCTTTCGTTTGTAGGGCCGGCGTCAATAATAATGTTCTTTTTCATAATATTTTCCTCCATTAAATTAAATTTTTTGTAACTACACCACAGGGTGTGTTAAGATAGTTATCGCTTCTTCCAAATCTAGAGATTTCACGTCCAATTGCGTATTTCCCATATGCAAAAGAAGGAGTATCTTTATCTAGTGTAAGAATGCTTGCATTATGGTCAAGAGATTCAATACCTTCTTCCTTCATCCAGTCCTTTTCGTGGTATTGGATAGGGCCGAAGATATAACTTCTGCCATAACGATTAGTTTCATCACCGCGAATTCTATTAGCTACAAAAGAGTAAATAAATTCGTTATGATTGTGGATTGCGCGGGATTCATCCATAAAGACTGTTGGATTAGAATTGCTACAAGGAACGATAAATCCAAACAAATCTTTAGAAAGTTCATAATCCCTTGAGATAAGATAAGCTGTCTCATAGTACTCCAGACAGTTAAGGATATATATTTTATTTCCTTTCACGTGGAATTCATGTTCATGAAGATAATCTTTAATGAATTCATTTGGAGTAATCTTTGGTGCAAACCTTACCATTGGTTCACTTCCGCAAGGGAATCGCTTGGCTATAAGATAGAGTTCACCATTTTGATAAATCGTAGTGTAGTTGGTTGATCCTGCGTAGATGCTACCAAATACAATTAACTTACCTGTTTTAGAAAGCTCTAACATTACATCTGCATATTCCTTAGTTGCAGACATTTCCGGAAAAACAACGATGTCTGGGTTGGTTTCTCTTATGATTTCGATACATCTTTCGATTTGCTTGTGGTAAAGGTCGTCTACGACGAGATAGTCCTTTTCATGTGTACATTTGATGTGTAATTTCAACTGAAATACAAGTACTGCTAAATAATTATTTGTTAGCATATTATCACCTCCACTAACAGTATAACGCTGTAAACGTCATAACACAAATACATAATATTTATATAAACCATAACTTACAGTTATGGAAATCTTGAATAACACTTTATAAAGTAGTATAATTATTTTGGTGATATGATATGGGAAATGATATAGATTTAAACTTATACAAGGTATTTTATACAGTAGCAACTGTGGGGAATATAACTAAAGCAGCAGAGGAATTATATATTTCACAACCTGCTGTAACAAAAGCAATACATACATTAGAAACAAATTTAGGCGGGGTGCTGTTTATACGTACTAAAAAAGGTGTTACTTTAACAGAAGAGGGGAAAGTATTACTTAGCTATGTGAAGAATATACTAACTGAGGCTAGAAACGCGGAGAATAAATTTAATTCGTTAATTAAACTTGAAGAAGGTAAGATTAGAATAGGTGCAAGTGCTACGGTATCTAAACACTTCTTAATGCCGTATATAGCGGAATTTCACAAAATGTACCCTAATATAGATATTGAAATAACAAATGAACTTACTATCAATTTAATAAGCGATTTAAGAAATGGTTACGTGGATTTTCTGGTTACTAACTTACCTACTAAAGAAGTATTAGATATGGATATAACAGTTTGTGCAAAACTTCATGATACATTTGCAGTAAGTGAGAAGTACTTAAAAAAAGAGGATAAAGAATATACGTTAAATGAAATTTTAGAGCATAAAATAGTAACACAAAAAGAACCGTCTAATACAAGAGCTTTCTTAAATAATTATATGAAAAGTAACGGAATTGAGTTTAAGCCAGATATTGAAATAGTAAGCTATGCCTTAGTAACTGAGTTTATAAAAGCGGGATTTGGAATAGGATATATAACTAAAGAATTTGCAAAACAAGAATTAGAAACTAATGAAATATACGAGCTTAAAGTTACACCAAGAATAGAAGAAAGAGAACTCGGAATAGTTACATTAAAAAATAGCGCATTAAACTATGCTGCAAGTAAATTTGTAGAAATAATATTGAAAGATATTAATAAATAGATTATTGTGTTTTTAAATTTTTTGTTCTAGAATATATATGTACAAAGGAGAAAGAAATGATAGATTTACATATGCATACTAAAAATTCTGATGGTAGTGATACAGTAAGAAATCTTTTGAAGTTATGCGAAGAAAAAGAATTAGAAATAATATCTATAACAGATCATGACACTTGTAAAAGCTATGAGGATATAAAGAAATTCGATTATAAAAGTTTGTATTCTGGAAAAATAATAGTTGGCTGTGAAATAACAACATCATACAAAGGAAGAATAGTAGAAATTTTAGGTTATGGAGTAAATCCAGAGGTTATAAACGAATACATGTTAAATTACTATACCCCAAAGCACAAACTTGCTAGAAAGCGTTATATGGCCGCTAGAATGGTGAAGAATTTACAACATGATGGATTTGATATAGATATGAGAGATATAGATTTTTCTGGTTACCCAGAGCATCAAGCATATGACTATTTAAAAGCACATAAAGAACAAGCAGTTAAAGTTTATGGTGAACATTTACTAGACTCACTTAAGAATTTTTTTAGAGATGGAGTAGTAAATCCAGAGCATCATTTGTTTATAGATTTATCTAAGTTTAGTCCTAGTGTAGAAGAAACATTGGCCTTAATAAAGAAGGCAAATGGAATAGCAATTCTTGCACATCCATATCAATATGCTTTTGATAATACTATAGATTTTCTAAATGAATTTACAGAAAAGTATAAAATTGATGGGGTAGAAGTGTATCACTCAACATTTACTAATGCACAAATGAATGAAATAGAAAAATGGGCAAGAGAACACAACATGATGATGTCTGGTGGCAGTGATTATCATGGAACAGTTAAGCCGGGTATAGAACTAGGGACGGGAATGAATCATAATTTGAATATAAATAGAGCTATATTTTATAACTGGACGAGAAATAAATAAAGATAAAAAGAGTAACAGTTTGTATACTGTTACTCTTTTTTATAACTATTTGATAACAATACTAATTATTTTTTAGTATCTTTTTTATCTTTATTGTTCTTTTTATCTTCCTTTTCTGCAAGTGCAGCTAAAAGATTTGTGTATTTATCCATAAACTTATCATGTGCGGCTTGTGGTATTTCTAAATCAAATGGTTTGAACTCAAAATTCTTGTCTTTACGTGAAATTAATTCTTTTACAAAGAATTCCAGTAGTTTAGGGTTTCGCGCAAGGATAGGACCAAGCAAGTATGTGCCACGGAAACTATTGTGCTTGAAACCTTCTACTCCAGAGTCTTTTTCAGCACCATAACCCTTGATTATTTCAAACATAGGAAGGGACACCTTTCTTAAAATTCCTTGATGGTTTTCAAAACCTAGGATTAAATCATCTACTTTTTTATGTTTGAATACACATTCAGAAACTTTTCTTTCTTTTGTTCTTTCTGTGAAATAATGAAATATTCCGAGAGTTTCTACTTTGTTTTCGCCATCTTGTATATGTGTACCAAATAATTCTACTGAATTACCAGTTACTAAGAAGAATTTACCACCCAATACGGCTTGGGAAATAGCAGGTAAATATTTTTTTAGGTAATCTAAAGCTAGTAATTGGTTTGCTTCAGTTCCGGCACCTATATATACAAGATCTAAATCTCCAAGGTAAAGCTCGTCATTTAGAGATATCTCTTTAATTTCAACTTCTATACCTTGTTTTTCTAGAGCATATTTAAGTGCTAGTATGTTTCCGCTTTCACCATAAAGGTTAAGTATATCGTAAAATAAATGTCCAATTGTTATTTTCATTACACTTCCTCCTTCTTAGCAAAAGTTGATTTAAATGGTTCTACATAGTCAAAATTAAGAATTCCAAATATGTAGTCTGTTTTATTCATATCTACAGCTTCTTTAGCTTCAGTTAAGTTATTAAAGATGTATATTTGTTCATTTGGATAGCCAGCAAAAATTAATCTTGTGGCTATATCATAGGCATTTGGCCCTGCACAAATAATGTTTTTTACATCGGGCGTGTTTAATATTTCAAAGTCTATATCATATAACCAGGATAAATCATCAAATGCATATCTTCTGCTTATTTCTTTCCAACCGATTACTACTGTTTTAGAACCATTAAATCTTTCTGTGAAAAGTAAAGATTGATTAAATGTAGTACTGTTTTCGTTTTTATTATTTAACACATACACATCACTATCGTTGTATTTGTAGTGGTTGTACATTTTAGAGTTAGCGTTAAGTTCGCTAATATGTTTAGCAACCTCTGTTTCGTCTAGACCAAGTGCGCAAGCAGTGGTATATGCAGCCATTGTGTTGTATACACTGTATAATAAATCGTATTGTAATTTTACTTTGTGTTTATTATCTACAGTCATTTCAAAGTTTGGATAATCTATATTTGTAATAGTGTATTTAGATTCAGGATGACCGAAGTCGCATTTTGGACAATTAAATTTGCCGTGGTTTTCAAAATGATAGTAGTCATATACTAATTTCGTATTACATTTTGGACAGTAATTTATATTTAAATTCTTAAACTTTTTATCGGTATAAGATAAATCAGTTTTATCTAAAGAATAATATGTAGTTTCATATTCGTTTCCTAAATTGAATTTTTGAAGATATGGATCATCGCCATTTAAAATTAAATGTGCATGATATGGTAATGCTTTTTTTATTTCTTCATAAACTAAATCTACGTGGCCTTGCCTTGGTGGTTGGTCACGAGTAATGTTTGTTATTACTATGTGATTTGGTTTAACATCTGGAAATGCAAATTTTGCATATCTTTCGTCCATTTCAAAAACAAATACATCACCTTTAACTTTACCAGATAATGTACAGTTTTCTAAAAGCGTTGTAGTTATACCTGCAGTTAGATTAGCACCAGATGCGTTATGAACAACTTTATAGCCCATGCTTCTATATATGTGAGCAATTATACTCGAAGTACTTCCTTTACCAGAAGAACCAGTAACAGCGATTTTAAGTTCTGGTAATTCTAGTTTTGTTAATAATTTTTTATCTATTTTAAGAGCAATATCTCCAGGCAAAGAACTTCCTCTTTTAAGAATCTTACCTGCAACAATTGCAGCTTTTCCTAAAATAATTGCTAATGATTTCATGTTATCACCTCAAATTACACATATATTATACTCATAAAAGCCCTATTTTACAAGGGTATAAGAAAAAACTCTACGGTTTAGGTAGAGTTTTTAGAATAAATCAAATATTTTCTTAAATCTTGGTAAAGAAGCTTGTTCTTCTTTGTTAAAGATTTGCATTTTAAGTAATGCAACTGCATAAACTATGGCTCCAAACGCTACACAAATAAACATGTTTATTGCTGTTGGAACAAATCCAGAGAATAGCTTATATAATATGAAAACTACAATTCCCATTATAGCTGATGAAATAAGTGGTTTCACATATACGTTTTTGATATCTGGTTTCTTTCTTAATGTTCTATATAATACAGTTGTTACTATAATACAGTTAACTAAGTGGTAAATAATTGTTGTTATTGGAACGATTATTTCACCATAAATAGGTATTAATTTAATGTTTAATATATATTTAACAATTGCGGCTACTAGTACAGACATACCTGGCACAAATAGTTTTCCTATTCCATTTAATGATCCTTGAGAGACTTGAGCTATTAATGAGAAGATTATTGCCCATACTTCTATTTGAAGAAGAGTTGAGCCTAAAGGAGCATTAGGGAATATTGTATTAAATATTGGAGTAGCAAGAACTGCTAGACCCACCATACAAGGGAACGCTATTATTGAAGATAATTTCATAGAGAAATTAATCTTATTTAGCGCAGCTTGTTTTTCTTTTTTTACAATGTGTTCTGTTATTATTGGAATAAGTGGTGTAACAAATGCTACATTAAATGTGTGTGGTATAGATACTAAAATATCTACTTTACCAACTATTATTCCGTACTTTTCATTAGCTGTAGCTAAGTCATAACCGTATTTAGTTAATCCTTCCATAACAGACAATATATCTACTATTCCAGATAATGAAACAACTATACTTGCAAAAGAGATAGGTATTACATATCTTAATATTTTTTTAATTGTTACTCGTGTACTGTCTTGCATATGCGGTGCAGAGTTTTTAATAGCTTCATGTATACTTGTTCTGTGTTTTTTGTAGAATAAGTATAGGTAAACAAGAGCTGTTAAACAAGATACTGCGGTAGCAGCTGTTGAACCTATGGCCATTATTTCTGGACTCTTACCAGTTAAAAGCAGTACGAATATTACTGAGAATACGCTATTTACAACTTGTTCTAATACTTGAGCTTTACTATGTGCAGACATATTTTGCATTCCCATAAAATATCCTCTAAATACAGCTGCTATAGAAACGAACCATACAGCAGGAGCTAGAGTTGCAAGTGTCCAACGTACGCCTTCGTTAGAAAGTATATTAGTTGCAATGTAATTTGATCCAAATAAAAGAATACATGCAAAAAACAATCCTACAAATGTAAATAATTTAAGTGCTGTTCTAAATACTTTATGAGCACCTTTTGCATCACCAACAGCAAGTTTTTCTGAAACAAGCTTTGATATTGCGTTAGGAACTCCTGTTGTAGCAATCGCTAAGATGAATACATAAACCTTATATCCGGTACCGTAATAACTATTACCAGCATCCTGGAATCCTTCTATGTTAGTAAGGATAACTCTATATATAAATCCCAAAAACTTTATTAAAAGTTGAGCGGCCAAAACAACAGTAACACTTTTCATAAATGTTTGTTTTTTTATAGCCAAAAAAATTCCCTCCAATTCTAAGGTAATATTATATCTTATTTTAAAAGTCATTTCAACCGATTTTAGTGTTAAATTGTGTGTTTGTATAAATATATATAAATATACAAATAACAATAGTATGAACAAATCCATTTAATTGACTTTACCCTACTTCTGTGGTAATATTACTGTGTTAAGTGGGGTAAACACACATTAATATATATGTGCTAAATTAAAATATAGAATAGGCACGTATTATGGAGAGTGAAATATGAGAGAATATATAATATATGGGGCACTAACTTTATTATCATTTTTAGTTAGTTATTTTACAGTGCCATTTGCAATTAAATTTGCAAAGAAAATGGGGATTATAGATAATCCAAAACAAGATGACAGAAGAGTTCATAAAGAACCTACACCGCGTGTTGGTGGTATAGCAATGGTTGCTGGTATGGCGGTAACAATAATTACATTTTGTATTTTATGTTTAATATTAAATATGGATATAAATACTAAATTAATTGGTTATGCAGTAGGTGGTTTAATTATTGTAACAATGGGATTTGTAGATGATATGAAAAATCTAAGACCATTATACAAATTTTTGTTCCAATTAATTGCCGGTATGGTAATATACGTATTTGGAATAAGTATTGCAGGAGTAAAAATACCATTCTTGTATCCACATATAATAGATTTTGGGTTATGGTCATTCCCTTTAACTCTAGCGTGGGTTTTAGGAATAACAAACGCTGTAAACTTAATTGATGGATTAGATGGGTTGGCTGCTGGTATTTCAGCAATAGCAAGCATCTCATTGCTAGTAATATTCTCATTAGTAGGTGCGGGAATGGAAGTTATAGTAATAACTCTAGCCTTAGCTGGTGCAACAATAGGATTTTTACCATACAATTTTAATCCAGCAAAAACATTTATGGGTGATACAGGATCAAACTTCTTAGGATTTACATTATCTACAGTATCTATTATGGGTATGGCGAAAGGATATACAATTTTAGCAATAGTAACACCAATAATTGTTTGTGGGGTACCAGTATTTGATATGTTGTTTGCAATAGTAAGAAGACTTGCAAAACATCAAAAAATAACAGCACCGGATAAAGGACATATACATCATAGATTATTAAAACATGGCTTTTCACAAAAGCAAGCAGTGTTAATACTTTATGGTTTAACAAGTATTTTAGGAATTATAGCAGTAACATTAGTAAGTGGGTTTACAGTACAAGGAATAATTTGTATTGCAGTGGCTATAATAATATGGGCAATAGGTTACATATATAACGATATGAAAGTAAGAAGAAGTACGATGATTCCAGAGGAAACATCGAAAGAAGATAAAGTTTAGGAGGAATAAAAGATGGGATTAAAACAAGATTTAATGCAAGCACTAAAAGAAGCTATGCAAAATAAAGACACATTAAAAAAAGAAACAATAACAATGCTTAGAGCAGCAATACTTCAAGTAGAAAAAGATGGATTAAAAGAATTATCTGAAGCAGAAATGGGAACAATAGTTGCTAAAGAAGTTAAAAAGAGAAAAGAATCTATAGTAGATTTTGAAAAAGGTGGAAGACCAGATATTGTAGAACAACTTAATAAAGAAATAGAAATATTATCTGTATACTTACCAGAACAATTATCTGAAGAAGAAATAACAAAGATGGTTGTAGAAGCTATAGCAGCAGTTGGTGCAACTGGAATGAAAGATATGGGTAAAGTAATGGGAAGCATTAGAGAAAAGACAGCTGGTAAAGCAGATGGTAAATTAGTATCAGATATAGTTAAGGCAGAACTAGGAAAACTTTAATAGGCATAAGATATAAGAGGAAGTAAAACAAAACTAAAAGGAGCAAGTATGAAAAATATAATTATTAGAAATAGTAATAGATTTAAGAGTGTTTTTGCACAAGTGAATTTGTTGTTACCATTAACAGCAGAGGATATGAGCAAGAATGCTCTTCTTGCTATGATGCTAAAGAAATCAAATAGCAAGTATAAAACAGAAAGAGAATTAGAAAGAAAATTAGCAGAGTTATACAACACATCATTTGGTGCAGGTGTTGGTAAAGTAGCAAATATGTACGATATAACATTTGGTATAGAAATATTAAATGTTAAATATACAGGAAAAGAAGCATTAGATGAAGCTGTGGATGTATTATGTACATCAATTTGTGAACCAAATTTTGTAGATGGGAAGTTTGACGAAAAAACATTTGAATTAGAAAAATCTAGTTTGCTTGAAAGAATCGCAGAAGAAAAAGATAATAAGAAAAAATATGCATTAGACTCATTAGAAAGAGAAATGTTTAAAGGAACAGACTATGGTTATCCTTTATATGGAACTGCTGAAGATGTGGTAAAAATAACTAACGAAGAATTAGTTAAACATTATTACAATGTAATATCTAAAGCAGAAGTTGTAGTTGCTACTGTTGGTAATCTAGAAAATATGGATGGCTTAGCTGATACTATACACACAAGAATATGTGGAAAGTGTGGAAAACATACAGTAGAATTTACACCACTTGTGAAACAAGCAATTAATAAAGAAATAGAGACAAAAGTAGAAGAACAAGATATAAATCAAAGTATAATTTGTATTGGCGCAAGAATTAAAGATGTTAAGACAGAAGATGTATATAAAGCACGTCTTTTTGATAACATTTTAGGAGGAACACCAGCAGCAAAACTATTCCAAAATGTAAGAGAAAAAGAAAGTTTAGCGTATTTTGCAAAATCTATGTACAATATGTTCACAGCAAGCGTATGTATGTTTGCAGGAATAGCTCCAGAAAAATATGAAAAAGCTAAAGAAGTAATGCTAAAACAATTAGAAGATATAAAGTCTGGAAATGTTTCAGAGATAGAATTTAATGCAGCAAAGGAAAACTTAATTTCTGCATATAAAGAAAAACAAGATTCTAAAGGCGGTCAAGCAAAAGGATTATTTAGCAATGAAATATACTTTGGTAGAACTGTAGATTTTGATGAAATGATAGAAGAAATTTCTAAACTAACGCTAGACGATGTAGTAGAAATTGCAAATAGAGTAGTGGTAACAAATATCTTCTTGTTAGGAGGTAAGGCAGATGTTTAAAGTAGAGACAAACTTAAAAACAGGTGAAGAAATATACAAAAAGGTACTACCTAATGGTCTAAAAGTATATATTTGCAAGAAACCAGGATATATTAAAAAAGTAGGAATGTATGGAACAGTATATGGTTCAATTGACAACGATTTCATAGATATAACAACTGGTGAAAGACTTAAAGTAGAGGATGGAATAGCTCACTTTTTAGAGCACAAGTTATTCGAACAAGAAGATGCAAATGCGTTAGATGTATTTGCAAAAATGGGTGTAAGTTCAAATGCATACACATCTTTTGATCATACAGTATACTTCTATGAAACAAGTTCTAAACATGAAGAATGTTTAAATAAGTTATTAGAATTTGTAAATACGCCATATTTTACAGATGAAAATGTTGAAAAAGAAAAAGGAATAATAGCTCAAGAACTAAGGATGTATGAAGATGAACCAAGTTCGGTAGCATATTATAATGTTCTAAGAGCCATGTATCAAAGATTTCCACTTAATGTAGATATTGGTGGAACAGTAGAATCTGTATATAGAATAGATAAGGAAGCGCTTTATTCATGCTACAATACATTCTATAATCCAGCCAATATGTTTGTTATAGTAATTGGCGATGTGGATGAAGTGGAAACAGTAAAGCAAATTGAAGGCTTCTTTAACGAAAATGTGAATAGAAAAACAGGCGCAGTTGAAAGATTTGTTTTAGAAGAACCTAAAGAAATAGCTGAAAAAAGAATAGAAAAGAAACTTGATGTGTATATGCCATATATTTGTATGGGATTTAAACATGAAAAACAAGACGGTAAGACTAATGCCAGAAATACCGTAATAATGGAAATAATAGATGATGTGTGTTTCTCAGCTTTATCAGACTTCCATGAAAGAATGTTTAACAGAAAGATTATTACAGAACCAGTAGAAATTACATACGAATCTGGTAAAGAGTTTTCACATACAATACTATTTGCAGTTTCTAAAAAGCACGAGGAGTGTGAAAAAGAGATAAAAACATATTTTGAAGAATTAAGACAAAATGGAGTAGATAAAGAATTGTTTGAAATAGCAAAAAAGAAGAAGCAAGGTGAGCTTATCTATGATGCTGAAAACTTTATGGGAATACATAGAACAGTAATAGATAGTATAATTCAAGATACAGATGTGTTTGAAATGGCAAATGCAATAAAAGATATAACTAAAGAAGATGTAGACAATTTCATAAGAGAAAATTTAAGGGAAGATAATATGGTTATATCTAAAGTAACAGAAAAAAATAAATAATATAAAAGATAATAAAAGCTCTATTTTATAGAGTTTTTATTATCTTTTTATCAAAATTATTTGACAAATGCAAAATGGTAAGGTATAATATGGCCCTACAAACAATTTAGTAGATACTAACTATGTATCTTGTTGTATGTTAGAGTAGTGTTTTGAATGCGATTATTGCATGTGCCCGCGAAACCCGACCACGGGTGGTGCTATAGGTTAGTAGCGGCGAGCGAACGCTTGGCACTAGCTGGGTAATGAAACCTTAATCGGCGGCTAAGACCCGTTAGTAGAAACACAACTTTGATATAAATATGTTGGATAATCCGATGTATCCGAAAGGACTTGGTTATTCAAGGTGAATGGCATAAGCGTGAAGGGTAAACGTGACATGTCAGCGGGGAAGACTGCAAAGATATACTATATAACAAAACCGTCCGGAAGGATTTGTTACGAACTAGTATACTCCTCGTAGATGAAAAGGGGTAACCCACTCCTTATCTAATAGTCTATAAAGCAGGAAAGAGGCACGCAGGCCTCTTTCTTTTTTTGCTTAAATGTCGAAAAATGCCGAAAAATAGCGAAACTTGCGGTCGATTGTTGGTGCAAAATTATTGACACTGTAAAATAAAAATGTTATAAATTTGGTGTGAGGGATGATGAATAACATGCTAAACAAAATAAATATACTAAGAGAAAAATTAGAAAGACAATTATTAGAAGAAAAACCTTATAATGAGGTGTTGAAAACGAGTAGAGAAATTGATGAACTTTTAGTAGAGTTTTATAAAAAGGAGACTCCTATTAAGGACGAAACTTTATTTTTGATCAAACAAAATTAAAGCAAGTATTATGACTATGCTATAATCAATTTGATTTTCTTTGAACATAAAAAACAGGGTTACAAGAATTATTAGATCGTCTATATTGATGCTTATTCCAAATAATTCTACTCTGTCATCTGTTAAATTAAAGAGATTATTTTTATCTATATTTCTATTTTGATTTGTTTCATTTGAAATTTGTTCGCCAGAATAATTTTCAGGTATGTGATTTAAAGAGCACATATTGTTCATATATGCTCTTTGAGGGAAATAAAAAGGGTTGTTATAAAAAGGATAATACATTTTAATCACGATCCTTGCCGTTAAATAAGTTAAAAGCTTTCATAACTCCTAAAAGAGATATGTAAGTATCAATGTTTTTTTGCCTATTTTCTCTTAAGAATGGTTTAAGCGAAGATAGTAAATTTTGCCTTGGGTCTGGGCTGTTCATTCCACTTAAAACATTTTGAAATTTCATAATAGAATTTAAATCAAAACCACCTAGATTAGGTGAAATTGTTTTGTTCTCCAAGTTTATATCACTTTTAGAATTACTTGTGTTTAACATACTAACAATTTTTGAAATATCTAATCCGCTAAAATCTGTATTAGAAGTTTGTTTTGGAGTAGTTGGTTCTACTGTATTTACTTCGTTTAATTTGCTTTGTATAGAGGCGACAATGTCTAAAATAGGATTGGAAGGTTGGTTTTCTACTTCATTTATTTCGGTATTCATTTAATTATTGTTTTGACCTTGTTGGGAGTTGTTATTGTTCATACCCAACATTCTTACTAAATTATTCAAATCGTCTTTAGACATGTTTTTAACTATATTAGAAACTTGTTCTAGTTTTTCTTTATCTACACCAGCTAACATGTTTAGCAAATTAGAATTCAACATATTATTCACAAAATCATCTCCTTATATCCATTTATTAAAGTATATGCAGGGAGATGTAAAAAAGTTACAAAGAGGTGATTATAATTTTAGGAAAGTTTATAACAAGAGATGTATCAAGTTTGTACAATATAGAAAGAATAGCTGAGGATGGCGTCATATTTGCAAATAAAAGAAAAATTAGTATTTACAAAGTAAATCCGGTAAATATAATAGCTTGGAATAAGGAAATGAAAAACAAAATAATATCAGCATATATAGCCACGTTAAGGGGAATGCCAGACATGTTTCAAATAGTTGTGACAAAGCAAAAAAGCACATTGAAAAACGATATAGAACTGTACAAAAAAAGGTTGTTAGAAGTCGAAAATTATGGGTTGAAAATGGCTCTTAAGAATTATGTGGAATATTTACAAAAGATAGAAAACGAAAATGGAATATGCGAAATAAAACACTATTTAATAGTAGAAGAAAAAGGAAGAGAAGAAACAGAGAACATACACAATGCGTTTTTAAATATGAATGAGTTTGGTATGGAAATAAAAAGGGTAAATAGAAAAGCGGAAGTTGAAAATGTTATTAAGAGAGCGATGGAAACATGAGACGAAATACTGAAATTAAAAAGATTCTGCCGTCAGAGGTAAAAGAAAAATACAATTGTATGAAAGTGCAAGCAAAGTATATAAATGTGATGAGTATAGTAAGTATGAACGAAGTGATTTTCCTAGAGATGATTAATACTCTACTTTTACAAGAGGAAGTAACTATATCGTTTCATATATATAGACAAAATGGTCCAGAATTCTTGAGAAAATTAGCAAGAAGTGTGTTGGAAAGTGGTGCGGAAATTAAATCAATAAAGCAAAATCAATTGGATATTGAAGTGTTGGAAAAAAACAAGAAGAATGCCGAAGAAATAAAAAAAGAAATACAGGTAAATAATGAAGAAGTATATATAGTAGAAATATATGTTGCGCTTACAGCAAATGATGAAAACGAAGTGCTAAAAAAGAGTAATAATATAAAAAATGTTTTATATACAAAAGGAATTGTGTTGAACCCAACATATTTTAAGCAAAAGAGCGGATATATTGCAACTTTGCCGTTGTTACAAACAAACAGCACATTAAGCGATTATACGGAGAATATTATGCTTACTACAACTCTTGCAAGGATGTTCCCATTTTTTGAAAATGACATTTTAAATGAAAATGGAGTGTTTATAGGATGTCACGAAGATAAACATATTAAGTTATCACTTCTTGCCCCACAGAATTTAAATTATAATATGTGTGTTTTTGGAAGTAGTGGAGTCGGAAAATCATTTTTTATAAAAGTATTAATAATGCGTAATTTTTATAATAATGTTAATCAAATAATAATAGATCCAGAAGGTGAGTATAAGGATATAGTTTTAAGTTTAGGCGGGAACGTTTATGATATAGCAACATACAATCCTATGTATATTGAAGAGAGATTTGCAAAAAGAAATGAAGATTTTTTAGCTGATACGATAAAACTAACGGAAGAATATCTATTTTATAGGCATGGCTTAGAAAATGTAACATCACAAATAAAGAATGAATATTTAAAATATGGGATAACACAAGAGATAGAAACGCTTTATGAAAAAAGTAGAGAAGACAAAATATATTTGCACCCTAAATACAAGACAAACTTCCCGCATATTAAACACATCTTGGATAGATTAAAAATACAGAATAACTTAAAAGAAACTGCTGGAATACCTACAACAGCTAAATTACACTGCTTTGTATTAAAGGGCAAGAATAAAGAAGAAATTAACAAAGAAATATCGGTATTTCTTCCTAAAATAAAACAATTAATACAAGAGAATACGTTAATTTATTTTGATGAAATATGGAAAACAATAAACGCAAATATTACGGGGACTTTTATAGAAGAGATATATAATTTTTTCAAAACTTTAAGAAAAAGGAAGGCAGGTATAGTAGCTATTAGTCAAGATATAGGCGATTTATTTGCGATAGATGATGGTAATTTTGGAAAGAGTATATTAAACAATTCGTTTACTAAAATATTTTTCAAAATGTCTTATTCGGATTTAGAAAAACTTCAAGGTATAGAAGAAACATTGAATTTGAGAGAGAAAACAACAAAGTTGATTAGAGGCGAAGCATATGTTCTACAGGGAGAAAGTAAATTTATTATTAGAATAGAAGCAAATGATTTCGAAAAAAATTTAATTGAAAAGGAGAGTGTATATGAAGAAAGTTTTAATAGCAATGGATAATGAAACGTTACTTAGTCAAATAAAAAAATGTGGTAAATATTTAACATATGGTTATGATATTGATAATAAAGAAAATGTACTAGAATATTTAAGTAAAAATGTGGTTGATGTTATAGTTACGAAAGACACGTTAAATGGAGATATTGAATTTAAGGAGTATATAAGAGAAATAAGAAAAAGACAAGAGACAATAAAAATTGTAGTAGTAATAGCAGCGCTAACGGAAGATATAAAAGGTTTTTTGTTAGCAAATGAGGTAAATAACATAATAGAAGGAGAGTGTGTAGCATTTAGCAAAATACTAGAGATGATAGATAGCAAAAGTGGAATAATAGAGAAAATGGAAACACAAAAAAATGTGATAAAACAAAGTCCAAAGATAACTACAAAGCAAAAGATTTGCGTTTTTGGAACAAGTGGTGCAGGTAAATCATATATTTCAAGCATACTAGCACACCACATTAGTAAAAAATACAAATTGAACACATTGCTTATAGATATGGATCTCCAAAACGCCGCGGTGGATATATATAACAATTTAACAAATGCTACAAATTCACTGGATTGTTTGATGGAAGAAATAGATAATGACACTTTTAATAGAGAGTCCTTGCTAGATTATATTAGTAGGGGTGAGAAAAATAATAAACTATCGTTTATAACAAATAACGTAGGCGTTTATGAATGTCAAAATAGGTTGTCTAAAAAGTATTATGAAAAATTGTATACGGAAGCGGAAAAAAATTATGACACTATAATAATAGATATGCCGTCAACACCATTTTTAGATGTAGTTCCGTTTTCGCTTATGCAAGCAGATAAAATTCTGTTTGTGCTTAATCCTAATTTTATTAGCATTAGACAAGCTATAAAATATATTGATTTAATGGTAAATGTATGGCAAATAGATAAAGAAAAAATATTTTTAATAATAAATAAAACAACCGAGAACTCTTTAACACTTAAACAAGTGAAAGCAATGTTAAGAGATTATACTGTGTTGCTAAAGTTGGAAGAAACGAGAAATGTTGAAAAAATAGTAAATGGTTTAGCAAATATAACTGGCGAAGAAATAATAGATACAGATGAATTGACAAAGATGTTAAATATAGATGACTGTGTACAAAGAGTGAAAGGTGAGGAAAAAACGAGTGCTTATAAATGCATACAGAACTGTTTTGGTAGAAAAGAAAACAAAAAAGATACAAAATAGTAACGAAATAATAAAGCAAATTGCTAAGCGATTGTTGGATGAGGAACTAGAAACAATAGAAAAAGGAAATAAAGAAAAGCTGGTTAAAAAAATAGAAACCAATTTAATTAATGATTTTGAAATAGTGGAAGAAAAAACAGTAGATTACTATATAAAGGAAGTGCTAAACAGAATATATGGATACGGTATTTTGGAAAAGTTTTTAAGGGATGGAAAGACTACAGATATACGAGCAGTCGCGTTTGATAACATTTATATAAAGCAGATGGGAAAATGGAAAAGAGTAAATGAAACATTTGCGAACAATGAAGAATTTGAAGAATATATTAGATTTTGTGCATTGAAAAACAATTATAATATAAACAACGAGAATCCTATTGGAGTTTTTAGTGATAGAAAAATGGGGCTCAGAATAGAAGCTGGTATAAGCCCGGTTAATATTAACAATTCTAGTTTGGTTATAAGAGTTCACAGAAAAGAGATGGATAAAACATTAGAATTATTAAAACAAAAATATAAGATGTTAGACGAAAAATCATATATGACAGTTAAAAAAGCTGTAAACAGAATGAATAATATTTTAATTTGTGGAAAAGGCGGGAGCGGAAAAACGACATTGCTAAGAGCGATTATAAATGAGCTGCCACAGACTATTGCTATAAATACTAATGAAGAAACGGCAGAATTGTACTTAGAAGGAAGAAATGTTATTCAAAGAGAGTGTTTGTTGACTAGAACGGAAGACAAGAACATAGATTTGGATAGACTGTCTAGGCATTCTTTGGTGATGTCAAATGATGTTATTGTAATAGGTGAATTAAAAGGAAAAGAAGCAAATTCGTTTTTTGACGCGGTTTCAACAGGACATATGGGACTTGCAACAGTACATTCGGATTCCGCAAAAAACGCAATTGATAGAGTAATTACATTAATAAGAAAAGACTCAAAAGCAACACAATATACAGAAAAATTCTTAAGACGATTTTTGGCAGAGACAATAGATTATATTATTTGGATGAAAGATTTTGAAGTGAAAGAAATAAGTGCTATCAAGTATGATGAAATTAATGATAAATTTAAGATGGAATTTTTATATAAGAAGGTGCAGTGTTGATAGAAATAATACAATTTAGTTTGTTAATATGTGCTGTATATATAATGGTTGAATGGGCGATAAAAGATTATATAAGTCCTGTAAAATTACTTAATAGAAGCAAGATGTTTCATTCGTTAAATGTAGAGTTGCAGAACTTAAATATTAAAAGGGGGTTAAGAGGTAAAGTTCGAATAACTACTTTGACTGTAATTATAATTAGTGCAATTTTGTTTTTAATATTTGTTTTTATTTTATTTATATATATAAGGATTTTAAGTACCGCCGTAATTCTTTCGTTACCTATTTTAATTTCACCAATAATTATATCTAAAATTCTAGTTATACGAAATAAAGAAAAAATATCTAAGCAAATCCCTTTTTACACAATTAATATAAAGAATCAAATGAAAGAAGATAATGATATAGTTCAAGCTATAAAAAGAACAAAGGTAGAAGAACCACTAAAAAAACATATAGATAAATTCAAATTAAATGTATTTAACGGAATGAATGTGATATCTGCTATGGAAAAACTAAAAAGTGATGTGGATGTAAAAGATTTTGGTGAAATGATAGAGACGTTTGAAGTTTGTTATAAAAATGGTGGCGATTTTGTAAAAGTGTTAGAAAAAATTATTCTTATGAAAACTAAAG
The DNA here is from genome assembly GCA_017521005.1 of Clostridia bacterium. GTDB lineage: Bacteria > Bacillota > Clostridia > TANB77 > CAG-465 > UMGS1649. The sequence goes on from JAFXEC010000011.1 coordinate 50,929, forward strand.
AAAGGATGTATAAAGAAGAGACTGAAGAAAAGGCTTTCGCGTCGGTAGTTACATTGATAATAATGATGTTGTTGAGCGTTTTTGTAATTGCAACATTTGTATTTGGTAATTTAGAATATGCAAATATAGTACGAAGTACATTTGGTGGAAAGCTAATTTTAAATTTAACTGCAATATCGTACATGGTAATGACATGGATAATTGCTAAAGTATATAAGGAGGATTAAGATGGATATAGATGCTATGATAGATAGAGTAAGAAATAATGTGCTGGAACTAGACACAGACAGAAGACTAGATGTATTAAAAGGTGATCTACAATCGATTTCTGAAAAAGCGTTAGAAAAGTCGATGAATTATATAATAAAATCAATACCTATGCCGGATGCTGTTAGAGATGTATTAAAAGATGTTAAGGAAACCATAAAAACGAAAGAGCTTAGGGAGATTATAAAAACAGCAGTAAACAGTAGTATTAGGGAAGGTTTGGAAATAGCGGGCGTATCAAAAACAAATATTAATACGTTAAAAGATATGAAAAACTTTGCTTTTAAGGGAGGACTGGTTATATTGTTAAAGAATGGCCTCGAGATAGTGGAAAATAAGTTCTTGAAAAATAACATTGTAAGCGATTATGTGTATAGTTTTTTTACAAAACTAAAAAACTGCATTTTAAGTAAGGAATTCTTAAAGAAGATAGATTCAATGGTGGATAGATTAACAAATAAAAAACAAGAATACATTGAAAAATGTGAATCGTGGTATGATGCATATAGAAGCATGGATATAGTTAAGATTAATAAGTTATCTGAAGAGCTTGGGACTAATCATTATATAATTTCTAGATATGATGACTGCAATAGAGAAAATAAAATAATACAAAATATGACAAAAATGATAAATGCTAAAAAAGGGTTCCTTTCATTAGAACAGCAAAAACTGTGTGAATCAATGTAATTTCGGGTATTGAAAGCAAAAATAATATGTAGTATAATGGTGCCAGGAGAGGGTGTTTATGTCTAAATTAAAGGAAGTTCCAAATGCAAAAGCAAAATTAATAGGGATGTTAATATCTATAGCACTGATGGTATTTTCTGTTACGCAAGTATATTATCTTGCATTATACACATTTGGACGTGAAATATCTGAAGATAAATTGGCAGTATATAAATGGGTTGTAAAGCTTGTTAATTATGACGAAAAAACAGATTCGACATTACAAGATGCTGCGCCAGATGCCGAGTAGGAGGTTGTTATGAATTTTTACGATAAAGTACATGAACTAGTGAGAAATTTTAAGGATACAGAGGAATATAAAAAATATATGGAACTAAAGAAGAAGGTAAAAGAAGATGCTATGTTAAAAGAAAAAATAGATACATTTAGAAACAAGCAAATGGATTACCAAAAACAATATATAAACGGTACGCCAATGTCCGATACAAGCAAAGAAGAAATGCAACAACTATATTCTTTAATAATCCAAAGTCCTCTTGGAGCTGAATTTTTTCAAGCGGAAATTAGACTAAATGTATTGCTTGCAGATATGCAAAAGATAATAAATGATGGAATGAAGGATATATTAGAGTTTTAATTATGGATTTATCATATCAAATGCAAAACATGTTGAAACTATTAAAAAATAGTAAAACAAAAGTAGAGATAGCTGCTGATGTAAAGAAAGATGAATATAACTTTATGTCGGACAAGATATATATATCTACTAATACTGAAACTTTTCAAAAAGGGTTAGAAAAAGCTAATCCTTTTTGCCTTAAGTTGATAGCTATATATAAAGCATGTTTCAAATCTAAACAGAGTAAAATGCTACATGTATTTAATGTAATGTTAACAAATATTAGCATAATTATGTTTGCTATGATGATAATGTTTAGAATTGTGTTAGGGAAATCAAGAGGAGTATGTTTATTAACAATAATAGTAATGATATTCTCTATAATATTAATGCTATCTATGGAGGCAAACGCGTATAAAAGAGCGTGTAAACATATAAAGAAAAATATAACTACGCTAGGAGACAAAGATATAACTAAGGAAAATGTGAATAGCGTGGAAAAGATAGTAGAAAAAATCAAGACAAAGTTGATAATTAACAAAGCAATGTATAAACTAGTAATGGTAATAATTGCGCTTTTGTTAATGATATAACAAAAGAGAGGGAAGTATGGTATTTTCAAATAAATTTTATTATTTTCATTTGAACAGATATGAAAAGAAAATATACAGAAAATTTGAAAGAAATAAATGGCGCATGAAAAATGGTAAGGCAAGAATAGAGTTTTCTTATGCGTTTTCGTGGCTATTAAAATGGAGAAGTGGTTCGGATAAAATAAACGATTATTACGCAGAAGCTACAAGAGCATATTTGTATGATAACCCGGATGTGTTTTATATCGATCAAAATAAGATGTATATTAATACTTTAGCGAGACATAAAGGCGTAAGAAAAAGAACAAAAACATATATGGATGCGGGTGCTAATGGAAATTATTATGTTTATGGATATAAGTCTAGATTACAAATTAGTATTATTGAAAGAAAGTTAAGAAAGATAGTTCGTGGGCTTAAAAGAGTAACTAGAGGAATGTCTGACTACGACAAAGTAAAGACGGTACATGATTATTTAGTTAATACTTGTAGATACGATATAGAATTTTCAAATCCTAATATGTTTAATATATATGGGGCGCTAATAGATGGCGTTTGTGTTTGTGCAGGCTATGCAAGAGCCTTAAAATATGTATTAGATGCTATGGGAATTAAATGTATTTGTATAATAGGTAGAGGCGGAGATATATTAGAAAGAGCAGAAGGGCATGCTTGGAACTATGTTAAATTAGATGGTCAGTGGTATGCTATAGATGTTACATGGGATGATCCCGTTGGAGATGTAGATGAAATTAGATATGATTATTTCTTAATGGGAAGTAAACAAATAACAAAAGATCATTTGCCTTCTGAAGCTTATGATTATCCGGAACTTGCTGGAGATGGAAGAGACAAAGTTTGTTATAAACTGTGATGGAGTATATATGTATAAAGAAAAATATATGAAAGAAGCTTTAAAAGAAGCTAAAAAAGCGCTAGCCAAGGATGAAGTGCCAATAGGCGCGGTTATAGTATTAGATGATAAAATAATAGCAAGAGGTCATAACCTTAGAGAAACTAAAATGAATAGTTTGAAACATGCAGAAATTGTTGTTATAGATAAGGCGTGCAAAAAGCTAAGTAATTTTAGGTTAGAAAAATGTGAATTATATGTAACTTTAGAGCCATGCCTTATGTGTTCTGGGGCGATAGTTCAATCTAGAATAAAAAAAGTCTATTTCGGCGCGAACGATGAAAAGTATGGAGCTGTTACAAGTGTAGCAAATGCGTTCGAGATAAAATCTAATCATAAAGTTGAATTTGAATCGGGAATCCTGAAAGAAGAGTGTGAAAAAATAATAAAAGACTTTTTTAAGGAATTAAGAGAAAAGAAGAAAAATAAATAAAAAACAAGAACAAAGTTGTTTTCAACTTTGTTCTTTTATATTATCCAAATATTATTTTTTCGAATTCTTGTCTCATTCCAGTTCCATCTTCATTCATATGTATTTTAGATTGGTAAATATCATGTCCTGGGAATGGGTTTGCTTCAACTACAAGTGGCCCGTTTTCTGTGATTGCTATATCCCAACCAACATATCCAACTTGAGGGATTTCTTTACACATTTCTTTAACATAGTCTAAAGCTTCTTCAAACATTGGTATTTTGAAACCAATAAGTTTAGTGTTTGTATAAGGATGCGATTCGTATATATTTCCTTTTTTATCTACAGCAGGTTTAACAATAGTTCCATCTGGTTCTATTGTAGTAAATAATCCGCCGTGATTGAAGTTATCTACAACATTTCCGCTATTTCCCATACGAATGCTTCTAAACATTATATGTGTGTTTCCGTCTTTTGTAACAGAAACAATTCTTAATGTATTAACTGCAGTAGGGTATATTTTAGACATTTCTGGATGTTGAATTATATAATCTTCAAGTAACAACTGCTTGTTTTCTATAAGAGAATCATATAACTCTTTAAGGTTTGTATTATCTTCGATTACAACTTTAATTATATTTCTACCACAAGCAAGATCGACTGGTTTTGCAATAAAGCTCTTTTTAGATTTTGCATAAGTTTCAAATTCTTCATAAGAAGCTTTGTTTAAATCTAGCCAATCCCTTTTTAAGAATTTGTTAAACTTTTCATTAAACTTTAGCTTGTTATCTAATAGATCTGTGTAGTTTTTATCGTTTAGAGTTTGTACAAAACGGTTGTTGATACCGCGAGTAATCATTGTTTCTCTTTGGGCTTTATTTAAGTTGTAGAAACAGAATACTTCGTAATCTACATATCCAGCCATATATTTGTATCCGCAATATATGATGTCAAAAAGAACAACGATAGCAGGTTTTTTAACTATCTTGCTAACTCTTTTAGCTGTCTTAAACATAGCTTTAAAATCCATTTCAAAAACTCTTTTAATTAAATATTTTATTTTTCTCATACTTTACCTCGTTAAAATATACGTGGTGCTCCCGAGACGAATCGAACGTCCGACCAACAACTTAGGAGGTTGCTGCTCTATCCACTGAGCTACGGAAGCCTACGCACCTTAATTATACTTAAGTTTTATGCTATTTTCAATATTTTATTTGCTTTTTTATTTATTCTGTTGTATAATATTTTTCGTCAGTACCAATAGCTCAACTGGATAGAGCATCAGACTACGAATCTGAAGGTTGGGGGTTCGAGTCCCTTTTGGTACACCAAAAAAGAGCGGTTAACCGCTCTTTTTTTTATGCCTAAAATCTAGACAAAAATATGAATATGTAATAAAATAAAAACATAAAGAGAGGTAAACAAATGAGAAGAAAACAAGGTATATCATTAATAGTTTTAGTTATTACAATAATAGTGATGATAATATTAGCAGCAAGTGTAGTAATAACACTAAGTAATACTGGCGTAATAAACAGAGCAGGTGAAGCAGTAGACTTAACAAATGAATCAGCTGTACAAGACTTAGCTGCGTTGGTGTGGGCAGATGCTTACATGGATAATAAAAGAGGAACAGATCTAGTAAATGAAGTAACAACAAAATTAGGTGAACAAGGAGTAACTTCAGACAAATGGAATATAACTGTAACAGATACAGGAGTAACAGTTACAAATAAAAACAGTTCATCTGGTACTGGTTTAGGTTCATTAATAACAGCAGCAAATTATGGAGATAAAGTAGACTACTCTGTAACAGTAGATGGCACTACATATGATGATTGGCAAATATACTACCACAATGCAGACTATGTATATTTAATATCTGAAAGCTATGTTGAAGAAGTTTCGTTAGACAAAGGAACAACAGTAGAAAGTTTAACAAGTGATGAATTAGCATTATATGAAAAATTTAGAGTAGGAAATGGAGCTAAATATACATTGATAGATACATTAACAGATGGAAATGATTATACAATGTATAACTGTAAAGCAGTAGCACAACTAATAAAAGATTATGCTAATTTTGCAAACAAAACAACATATGGAACAAATGTAGTTGGTGCAATAGGCGGACCTACACTAGAATTATTAGCAGCGGGATGGAATGCAAAAGGATACACACCAACAATGACAGTTTCGATAGATACAAAGGGGTACAAAATAAACAATAGCTTTGGTGAAGGAGTAACAAGTGATGGATTATATGTAACATCAGATTACTGGTACTGGTTGGCGTCTCCGTCTGCTGGCAGTAATATCGATGTTATGTCTGCGTGCGATGGCCTTGTGGAATTTAGCCACTACAACATTCCTTACGGCGTGCGTCCCGTAGTTTGTCTAAAATCTAGCATTCCTGCAACAGTAGGAACAGGAGATTGCGATTTTAGTTTAACAAAATAACGAAGGTACAAAATAATTGTGCGCAAGTAGTGGCTAGTATCACTTGCGTAAGCGCACGAAAATCGGATGATGTATATGATACATAAAAAACGAATTCTAAATTTGTTAGAATTCGTTTTTATTTTAATTATTTAGCCGTATTACACAACAAAATCTTCTAAGAATTTGTCTTTAATCTTATTTAATATTTCTTGACTTAAACCACAACTTAATAGATAGTTTTCATATGTCCCATATGTTTCTTTTAATCTCATAATTAACGTTCTAATGTATTTAGCGTCAGACTTTTGAACGTTTTCTGCGTACGTATCCAAGAATGTAGAACCTGAAATGTATGTTTCTGTTACTTGATAGTTTGCAATTATATCTAAATCATCTACTCCGCATAATCCTAAAAGTAGTGCTGCAACTGTTCCTGTCCTATCTTTACCTGCAGTACAGTGGAAAAGGACACCACCTTTTGCTTCTGCAAATACAGTAAATATTTGCTTTACTTTTTCTTTATTGTTTAGCATGAATTTATATGCTTCGCCGAAATCGAAATTGGGTTCTAGTTCATGAGCTTTAGAATAATCTTCGCTTTCCTTATTAGATAGCGGAAGATAGTAGAATTTGAAATAATCTCCATCTATGTTATCATCGCTAACAAATGTAGCTTGGATTTTAGTAACGCCTCTTAGGTCGATGATATCTGTAATTCCATATCTTTTTAAGAATTCGTTATCCTCTTTTGTTAAATCTGTTAGTCTGCTACTTCTAACAAATGTCTTAAATTTGGTAATCTTATTATCCTTAGTACAGTATCCTCCTAAATCTCTTGCGTTTTTAACATATTTAAGCGGCAATCTTATACAGTCCATAAATACCTCCTTTAACTTTAAGTTATTATACTACGATTTGTGTAAAAATTAAAGTGAAAAAGAAATAATAAAAAATATTTGAAAAAGTTCTAGAAAATGGCTTGAATAAAGCTTAAAAACGATATATAATTTGAAATAGATGTTAAGTTCGTATATTTAGCTTGACGGGGGAGAAAAAAGTGCTTAAAATAACATTTTTTCGTTGACAAACAATAATTTGTGTGATAAAATATACGAAATGTTTATCGTAACATTCGAAAAACTATGTAAACTAAAGTGTTTAAGGATGGTACAATTGTTGAAAAAAATATTTGTAACGGAGTAAAAGTTAATATGTATGTATCAAATTGATTTTAGGGTAAAATCAGTTTGACTTTTTGTCGTTTATACGAATATTTTATGTAAATAAACTATATTTTTAGGGGGAATTTGAAGTGGTTCACGAAGTAAAAAATGGAAAAACAACAAGAAAGAGTTTTTCAAAAATCGCAGAAGTTATTGACATGCCAGATCTTATTGAGGTACAAAAATCATCTTATAAATGGTTTTTAGATTCTGGACTTAGAGATGTTTTTCATGACATATCTCCAATAGTTGACTACTCAGGAAATCTAATGCTTGAGTTTGTTGACTATAGATTAGAAGATGAAACAAAATACTCTATAGAGCAAGCAAAAGAAAGGAACACTACATATGCCTCTCGTTTGCAAGTTAAAGTGCGTCTTTTAAACAAGGAAACAAGTGAAATAAAAGAGCAAGAAATATTCATGGGTGATTTCCCTCTAATGACAGAGAATGGAACATTCATAATTAATGGTGCTGAAAGAGTTGTAGTAAGCCAATTAGTTAGAAGCCCAGGTGTATATTTTGATAGAATAAAAGACAAAACTGGTAAAATTACATTTACAGGAACAGTTATGCCTAACAGAGGTACATGGTTAGAATTTGAATCAGACCTTCAAGATATGTTATGGATAAAGGTAGATAGAACTCGTAAACTACCTATAACTACATTTGTAAGAGCTTTAGGAATAGAAAAAGATGCTGAAATATTAGATTTATTTGAAGATGATTTAATAGCAGCGACTCTTGAAAAAGATCCTTCTAAAACTACAAATGCAGCACTTCTTGAAATCTACAAAAAATTAAGACCAAGTGAACCTTTACACGTAGATGCTGCAGAGCAACTATTATATGGTTTAATGTTCGATGAAAGAAGATACGATCTATCTAGAGTTGGTAGATATAAATACAATAAAAAATTAAATCTTGCTACTAGAATAACTGGCGAAATAGCAGCTGAAGACGTAATTAACGGAGAAACAGGTGAATTATTCGTTAAGAAAGGTGAAAAGATCACTGCAGACGTTGCTGAAAACATCAGACAATCTGGTATCAACGTTGTATACGTAGATAAGAACGGAAAGAAAGTTAAAGTTATTGGTAACAATACAGTAGACATTTCTAAATATCTTGGTATTGAAGTAGATAAAATGGTTATCAAAGAAGATGTTCATTTACCAGTATTAAAAGAAATAGTTGAAAAAATGGAAGGTAAAGACGAAAAAGCTTTACAAAAAGAAATAAAGAAGAGAAGAGAAGAGTTAGTTGTAAAACACATTACAGTAGACGATATAATTTCTTCTATCAACTACTTTGTAAACTTCTATAATGGTATGGGTAAAATTGAAGATATCGACCATTTAGGAAATAGAAGAGTTAGATGCGTTGGTGAATTACTACAAAACCAATTTAGAATTGGTTTAACAAGACTTGAAAGAGTTGTTCGTGAAAGAATGGCTACACAAGATATGGATGTTACAACTCCACAAATGTTAATAAACATCAAACCAGTTGTTGGAGCAATCAAAGAGTTCTTTGGAAGCAGCCAATTATCTCAATTCATGGATCAAATTAACCCACTAGCTGAGTTAACACATAAGAGAAGAATATCTGCATTAGGACCTGGAGGTCTTACTCGTGATAGAGCTGGATTCGAAGTTCGTGACGTTCACTATTCTCACTATGGTAGACTATGTCCTATCGAATCTCCAGAAGGACCAAACATAGGACTTATATCATCACTTCCTACATATGGAAGAATCAATAGATACGGATTTATTGAAGCTCCATATAGAAGAGTGGATAAAGAAACAGGAAAAGTAACTGATGACATAGAATACATGACAGCAGATACAGAAGATAATTACATAATTGCTCAAGCAAATGAACCATTAGATGCTGAAGGTAGATTTGTAAACAAGAAAATTAAAGTTAGATGCGTAAGAGAAATCCTAGAAGTATCTCCAGATAAAGTAGATTACATGGACGTTTCTCCAAAACAATTAGTATCTGTTGCTACAGCAATGATACCATTCCTTGAAAGCGATGACGCTAAACGTTCGCTAATGGGATCTAACATGCAACGTCAAGCAGTTCCATTAATAAAAGCAGAAGCTCCAATTATAGGAACAGGAATAGAATATAAAGCAGCACAAGACTCTGGTACATGTATAGTAGCTGGCCAAGATGGTGTGGTTACATATGTAGATGGAGACAAAGTTGTTGTTGAAGGAAAACAAGGTAAAGAAGAACACTTATTAACTAAGTTTAAACGTTCTAACCAAGGTACATGCCTAAACCAAAGACCAATAGTTGTTTCTGGTACAAAAGTTAAGAAGGGTGATGTGCTTGTAGATGGTTCTTCTACAGAACAAGGTGAAATGGCATTAGGTAAAAATATACTAATCGGTTTCATGACTTGGGAAGGATACAACTACGAAGACGCTATCTTAATTTCAGAAGATCTAGTTAAAGATGACGTATTAACTTCTATTCATATTGAAGATTATGACTGTGAAGCTAGAGATACAAAACTAGGACCTGAAGAAATCACTCGTGAAATACCAAACGTTGGTGATGATGCGTTAAAAGATCTTGATGAAAACGGTATTATAAGAATAGGTGCAGAAGTAAGACCTGGAGATATCCTTGTAGGTAAAGTAACTCCTAAGGGTGAAACAGAACTTACTGCTGAAGAAAAATTATTAAGAGCAATATTCGGTGAAAAATCTAGAGAAGTAAGAGATACTTCACTTAGAGTTCCACACGGAGAAGCTGGTACAATTATAGATGTTAAGATCTATACAAGAGAAAATTCTGATGAATTAGCTCCAGGAGTACACAAAGTTGTAAGAATATACATAGCTCAAAAGAAGAAAATATCTGTTGGTGACAAGATATGTGGACGTCACGGTAACAAAGGTATCATTTCTAGAGTATTACCTAGAGAAGATATGCCATACTTACCAGATGGTACACCACTACAAATCGTATTAAACCCACTAGGTATACCTTCTCGTATGAACGTAGGTCAAGTGCTTGAAGTACACCTAGGTTACATAGCAAAACAACTTGGATGGAAAGTTGCAACACCAGTATTTGATGGTGCTAAGGAAGAAGATATTGAAAAATTATTTGAACAAGCCGGTTTAAGCGGAACTTGTAAGTTCCCTGTAAGAGACGGTAGAACTGGTGAATTATTTGATAACGAAGTTACAGTTGGTTACATGTATATGTTAAAACTTTACCACTTAGTTGATGATAAGATTCACGCTCGTTCTATTGGACCATACTCTTTAGTTACACAACAACCTCTTGGTGGTAAGGCACAATTCGGTGGACAAAGATTTGGTGAAATGGAAGTTTGGGCTCTTGAAGCTTACGGTGCAGCATATGCTCTTCAAGAAATATTAACTGTTAAATCAGATGACGTTTCAGGAAGATTAAAAACATATGAATCAATCGTTAAAGGTGAAAGCGTTCCAGAACCAGGAATACCTGAATCATTCAGAGTGTTAATTAAAGAACTACAAAGCTTAGGCTTAGATATGAAATTATACAATCACAATGATGAAGTTGAAGTTAGAGAAACTGTAGACTTAACAGAAAAAACAATATTACCTGCAGATTACGAAACTACTGACATAGATCCTGAAAGCTATGTTTTAGATGATGATTCTGGAATGGGTATAGAAGATGAAGACGGCGAAGAAGCATACGAACTTGCAGAAGATGATGATTTCGCTGATGACGAAGAAGTTTAGTAGTAGGGAAGGAGAAAAAGTATAATGGCAGAAAATAATAATGTAAATCCAGAAGTATTCGATAGATTAAGTATTGGAATAGCTTCTCCTGACAAAATAAGAGAATGGTCAAAGGGTGAAGTTAAAAAGCCAGAAACAATAAACTATAGATCCCTAAAACCTGAACGTGACGGATTATTCTGTGAGAAAATATTCGGGCCAACAAAAGACTGGGAATGTTATTGTGGTAAATATAAGAAAATAAGATATAAAGGAATTATATGTGATAGATGTGGTGTTGAAGTAACTAAGAAAAGCGTAAGACGTGAAAGATTAGGACACATTGAACTTGCAACACCAGTGTCTCACATCTGGTTCTTCAAAGGAATTCCAAGTAGAATGAGTCTTATAATAGACGTTTCTCCTAAAGCTTTAGAAAGAGTTGTATACTTTGCAGCATACATAGTTATGGATCCAAAGGATACAGGACTTTCATACAAGCAAATATTATCTGAAAAAGATTATAGAGAAGCAATTGAAAAATACGGTGAAGATTCATTTGTAGTTGGAATGGGAGCAGAAGCTATTAGAGAACTTTTAGCTAAAGTTGATCTTCATAAAGAAGAAAAAGAAATTAGAAAAGCTCTTGAAACAGCTACTTCTCAAAAACGTTTGAAATTAATTAAACGTTTAGAAACAATAGAAGCATTTATAGCATCAGGAAATAGACCAGAATGGATGGTACTAGAAGTAATACCAGTTATTCCACCTGATTTAAGACCAATGGTTCAATTAGATGGTGGTAGATTTGCTACTTCTGATCTAAATGACCTATATAGAAGAGTTATAAATAGAAATAACAGATTAAAGAGACTTATTGAACTTGAAGCTCCAGACATTATCATAAGAAATGAAAAGAGAATGCTACAAGAATCAGTAGACGCTTTAATAGACAATGGAAGACGTGGAAGACCTGTAACAGGTGCTGGAAACAGACCACTTAAATCTTTATCAGATATGTTAAAAGGAAAACAAGGTAGATTTAGACAAAACCTACTTGGTAAGAGAGTTGACTATTCTGGACGTTCAGTTATCGTTGTTGGTCCTGAACTTAAGATTTACCAATGTGGATTACCACGTGAAATGGCACTTGAATTATTCAAACCATTTGTAATGAAAGAATTAGTAAAAAGAGAATTAGCATTCAATATTAAAAATGCTAAGAGAATGGTAGAAAGAGCAGCAGTTGAAGTTTGGGATGTTCTTGAAGATGTTATCCAAGATAGACCAGTATTATTAAACCGTGCTCCAACTCTACACAGACTTGGTATCCAAGCATTCGAACCAGTTCTAGTTGAAGGTAGAGCAATTAAACTACATCCGTTAGTTTGTGCTGCGTTTAACGCCGACTTCGACGGTGACCAAATGGCCGTACACGTACCATTATCACCAGAAGCTCAATCAGAAGCTAAATTCTTAATGCTTGCATCAAACAACTTGTTAAAACCACAAGATGGTAAAGCTGTTACAGTACCATCACAAGATATGATACTTGGAAGCTACTACTTAACAGTTGAGTATGATGATGAACCAGGTGTTGGTAAAGTATTCAAAGATGAAGACGAAGCTTTAATGGCATATGACCAAAAAGTTGTTGGACTTCATGCACCTATTAAACTTAGAGTAACTAAGGAAATAGATGGTAAGAAAGTATCTAAAATAATAGATACAACAGTTGGTAGAATAATATTTAATGGTATTATTCCACAAACTTTAGGATATGTAGATAGAACAAATCCTGAAAATGCTTTCAGACAAGAAATAGAATTCCCTGTTAGAAAGAAAGAAATAGGACAAATAATAGATATGAGTATCGAAAAATTTGGTATTCCTGATACAGCAGTAATGCTAGACAATATCAAATCTTTAGGTTACAAATATTCTACAGTAAGTGCTATTACAGTTTCTGTAGCAGACATGGAAGTTCCACCTGAAAGAGAACAAATACTAAAAGAAGCTGATGAAGCCGTAGATAAAGTATATAAAAACTACAAACGTGGTCTTATATCTGATGAACAAAGATACAACGAAGTTGTTAAGATTTGGGGTAAAGCTACTGATGACATCCAAGATGCTATCATGAAGAACCCTAACATTAAAAACCCAGTACGTATTATGGCTCATACAGGTGCCAGAGGTAACCCAAAACAAATGAGACAATTATCTGGTATCCGTGGACTTATGGCAGATACATCAGGTAAAGCGGTAGAAATACCAATCAGATCAAGCTTTAGAGATGGTCTAGACGTTCTAGAATACTTCATTTCTTCACACGGTGCTCGTAAAGGTCTTGCCGATACAGCCCTAAGAACAGCTGACTCTGGTTACTTAACAAGAAGATTAGTTGACGTTAACCAAGAAGTTATAATAACTGCAGAAGATTGTGGAACTGAAGACGGTCTTTATGTTGAAGCTATTATGGAAAGTGGAGAAGCTATAGAAAAACTACTTGAAAGATTAGAAGGTAGATACTTAGCTGAAGATATTAAAGATGCTGAAGGCAATGTAGTATTTGCAAGAGATACATATATCTCAACAGCAATTGGAAAACAAATAATGGATTTAGGATACACTAAAGTTAAAATACGTTCAGCTCTTACTTGTGATATGGGAAGAGGCGTATGTGCTAAGTGTTATGGTAAAAACCTTGCAACAGGTGAACCAATTAACGTTGGTGAAGCAGTTGGTATAATTGCTGCACAATCAATCGGTGAACCAGGTACTCAGTTAACAATGAGAACTATCCATACTGGTGGTGTTGCGGGTGGCGCAGATATCACACAAGGTCTTCCTCGTGTTGAAGAATTATTCGAAGCGAGAAAACCAAAGGGTGTTGCGATTGTTACAGAAATAGCTGGTACTGTAAGAGTAGAAGCTGTAGATGATCTAAATAAAGACGTAATTGTAACAAACGAAGAAGGCACAAGCATGAGATACCCAATCTATAGTGCAAGACCTCTTGTAAAAGACGGCGATGTAATAGAAGCTGGTGCAAGACTTACTGAAGGTTCATTAGATCCACATGATGTTATTAGAATTAATGGAGAAGTTGCAGTTCAAAACTACATCATCCAAGAAATTCAAAAAGCATATAGAACTCAAGGTGTTAACATTAACGATAAACACATTGAAATTGTTGCAAAACAAATGTTAAGAAAAGTTAGAGTATTAGATGCAGGTGAAACTAACCTAGTTGCTGCTTCTATGGTAGATATAAATGAATTTAAATCTGCTAACAAAGAAGCTAGAGAACAAGGTAAGAAAGAAGCTACTGGTAAGAGAGAATTACTAGGTATCACAAAAGTTGCGTTACTTACAGATTCATTCTTATCTTCAGCATCATTCCAAGAAACAGCTAGAGTATTAACAGATGCAGCAGTTAAAGGTAAGACAGATAAGTTACTAGGATTAAAAGAAAACGTAATCATTGGTAGATTAATTCCAGCAGGAACAGGACTCGTAGATTACTCAGATATTAGATTATCTTCTAAAGATACAGAAGTATCTCACATAGATGATGATATAGTATCTAGCACAATCATAGATAACATATATGAATAATAAAAATAGCAGGTTATGCCTGCTATTTTTTATGCATATTATTGCAATATATATTATGTTTATGATAACATTATCGTATAATTTAAGGGGTATATTATGAAAGATAATAAAAATATGATTTCGTGGAGAATCACGCTAGCAATAATGCTAATATTTGGACTTGGATTTACTTTAGGAAAAGTAACAAGTATCGACAGATTAGCTAAAATAGAAGGATATAAAATAAATATAGAAGAGGATGCTTTGGCAATATATGTACCGGATAAAGGTGCTGCTACTGGAAGTAATGCTACATCAGGAAATGTGGATGAAGACTATGCAACGGCACCAAATGCTACATCAGGAAATGTGGATGAAGATTATGCAACAGCGCCAAACGCTACATCAGGAAATGTAGATCCAGATGAAGACTATGCGACAGCACCAAATGCTACTTCTGGAAATGTACAACCTGAAGATGACGAACCAGTTATTACTGATCCAGTTAGAGTTGAATTGGATGGAAAAGAAAAAATAGAATTAAAAAATGAAGAGATAACAGCAGATCACATTAAATATATTAGAACGTCTAGTAAAGATGTGTTTGTAGATGCAACAAACAACACAAAGATTACGAAAGAATTATTATCTGCAATATCTGCAGCAAGTAAAAATACACTTGTTGTAAATGTTGGTGGAAACCAATTTGTATTCTATGGAAGCAAGATAGAAACAGTAACAGATGTAGATGTGTATATGAATGTTAATACTGTAGCAAAAGACGAAGATATTTCTAAAGTCGTTTCTTCAAAAGGAATTGTTCTAAAATTCTTAGAAGGAAATAAGTTCCCTGAAGGTACAATAGTACGTATAAAAGAAACGGACATAATAAAAAATGAAATAACAACTGATGCAAAAGTTTACAGCTATAACGCTAAAGATGGTAGCTTAAAACTTGTTCAAACAAATATAGGCAGAGAAGATGGTTACTATAACTTAAAGATTTCTGGAGAAGGAAGATTTGTTTTAGTAAATAAAGACTTTGAAATAGCAGAAGGAGCTAAAACAGAGGAAAAGAAAGAAATAGTAGAATTTGTGGATTCTAACATGACATATCTTCTTGTTATAGCTGGAAGTTTAGTTGTTATACTTGTGGTAGCAGCAATGTTAATTGCAAGTAGAGGAAAACAAGAAATAAAGGTAGAAGTTCCGGTTGAAACAACTCCTGAAAACAAACCAATTGAACCTCAAGCGGCAACTGAAGAAGTAAAAGATGTTACAGAAGAGAAACAAGAAGAACAACAAAATATATAATATGAACAAAAGACAGTATACCCTAAGAATTCTAGGGTATACTGTTAACTTTAAGAGGTAATATGAAGGGATTAACATCAAACAAACTAAAAATTATTGCAATAGTACTTATGATATTAGATCATATAGGGTATTATTTTGTAAGTTATATATCTAAAGAAGCTTTTGATGTATTAAGATTTTTTGGAAGAATGGCAATGCCAGTGTTTGCATTTTTAATAGTGCAAGGCTTCTTCCATACAAAAGATATCAAAATATATATGTTTAAGTTGTTTATAACTGCAACAATTTTTCAAGGATTATTATTTGGCTTGGGGATAATAAATCATGTATATGTACCAAACTTTTATATAGTAATAAACACATATCTAAATATATTGTATTCTTTTGTACTATCTTTAATTATGTTATGGTTAATAGATAAAAAAGATATATTAAAAAACAAATGGTTAAATTATATACTAAAGATAGTTGGTATAGCATTAATTGCTTTTGTGTACCATTTAGTAGATTTAGAATTAGGATTAAGAGTACCTGTAACAATATTAGGATTTTATATAGCAGAGAAAATAAAAAGAAGTGGTAAAACAGCTGAACTGACACAAGTGGTAATGCTAATTACGCTTGTACTAGCGTTATTTGCGGATTATGATAATCTACAATTTAACTTACCATCGATTTTATCTATATTTATTATATCGTTATATAACGGTGAAAGAGGTAAAAAGAACAAATGGATAAGCACAGCTTTTTATGTTTTTTATCCGCTACATCATGTGATATTATATGTTACAGCATTAACAATAACACATATAGTGAGGTAGGTAAATGGCAAGAAAACTATTTTGCGAATTAGGTCCTTGGGCTTACAAAATATCTGTAATTAAAGAAGGCATAAGAAAAGATATAAAGGACATAATTAAACGCAATAAATTAGCAAAAAAGAAAATTAAAGAAGATTATAAATACATATTAAAGGGTGAAATGAAACTGCTTCTTAGAAAATTAGAAGGAGTAGATATGAGGCTTCAAGTAAACAAGATTACTAATCTAAAGCTAGCAGCAGATAAAATAAATGGTCTTGTAATAATGCCTGGAGAAACATTTTCTTTTTGGAAACTTGTTGGGAAACCAACTAAAAAGAAAGGTTATCTTAAAGGTTTGGTTATAAAGAATAGCACATCATTTGGTGAAGATTATGGTGGTGGATTATGCCAGCTTGCAAATCTAATACATTATTTGGTATTACATACTCCGCTTGAAGTAACAGAACTTCATCACCATTCTGATGCTCTATTCCCAGACTATAAACGTAGAGTGCCGTTTGGAACGGGAACATCAATATCATATAAGAGTGTAGATTACAGGTTTAAGAATACACTAGATTATCCAATTGAGCTAAAAATATGGTTGGATGATACTATGCTTTATGGTGAGATTAGAGCAGATAAAGAATTAGATGTAAAATATAAATTGGTTGAAGAGGATCACCACTACGCATTAGAAAATGGTAAGTATTTTAGAAATAGTGAAATATACAGAATATGTATAGACAAGAGAACAAAAGAAGAAATAAATAAGGAATTAATATTAAAAAATCATTCGAGGGTTATGTATGATTATTCACTTATCCCAGAGGATGAAATAAGGAAGTAGAATGTTATTAGAGAAAATAAGATTTAATCTAGAAAATAATAAGGACAAGCTATGTTACTTGTCTAAATCTAATCGTTATACATATAAAGATTTAGATGAAATGGTAAGAAAAATATACAAGTATATATTAGATAAAAATGTAACGGGAAGAGTTGTTTGTGTTGGGCATAAAGAAATAGAAATACTCGCTGCATTTTTAGCATGTTCTTTTGCTGGAATTACATATATTCCAATAGATGAATCAATTCCGCAAGAAAGATTAGAATATATAATAAATGATACAAAACCAATGTTGGTATTAACCAAAGATATAATAACAGATATTATTAATGAAGAATTAATAGAAGATGTTGAGTTAAATATAAAAATAAAGGCAGAAGATGTATATTATATAATCTATACATCTGGAAGTACAGGAAAGCCAAAGGGTGTAGAAATAACATATGAAAATCTAGAATCGTTTGTTAGCTGGTTTGTAACAGTTATCCCAAAAGAAAGTGTAAGAGTGTTAAATCAAGCATTGTTTTCTTTTGATTTATCCGTTGCAGATATATATTTTTCCTTGTATACAGCGTCTACACTATGTATAACAGAAACTAGTTTTATGGAAAATGCAGTAGAGTTATATAACGAAATCAAATCACTTAATGTAGATGTAACTATAATGACACCATCATATGCAAATTTGCTACTTACAGATAAGTGCTTTAACAAAGAACTTGTACCTAATCTGGATATAATGTATTTTTGTGGAGAAACATTAACTAGAAAAACAATAGATAGATTGAAAGAAAGATTTGAAGGGGTAAAAATAATAAACTCTTATGGTCCAACAGAATGTACAGTAGCTATATCTAGTGTAGATGTAACTAATATAAAAGAAAAAGTGTTACCGGTAGGTATAATTAAACCTGATGTGGAGGTACATATATTAGATGAAGATATGCAAGAAACTGCAGATGTAGGTGAAATCGTAATTGTAGGAAATAGTGTAGGCAAAGGATATTTAAATATTAATACGGATAGTTTTTTTAATTACAACGGTAAATACGCATACAAAACAGGGGATATAGGATATATAAAAGATGGAATGTTATATTTTGAATCTAGAAAAGATAGTCAGATAAAGTATCTTGGCCACAGAATAGAGCTTGAAGATATAACAAACAACATATTGAATGTAGATGATGTGGAAAACGTGATCACTTTTACAAAGAAAAACGAAGAAATGGTTGTTACCAAGATAATATCTTGTGTTAAGTTAAAGCAAGAAAGCAAAGCAGGTGCTAAAGAAATAACCAAGGTATTAAGAGAAAAACTACCTAATTACATGGTGCCAAAAATAAAGATAGTAGATGAGTTTATGCTTAATGCTAATGGGAAAATAGATAAAAAACAAATGGAGGAAATATTTAATGAAAGATAAAATAAAAGAGATTTTATATAATGCGTGTGACGATGATAGGGTATACGAAGATGGAATAGATTTGTTAGAAGATGTAATAGATTCGATGGCCTTAATAGAATTTATATCCGCGTTAGAAGATGAATTTGATATAGAAATATCTCCTACAGAAATACCATTAGACAATCTAAGAACGATAGATGGTATAACGGAATTTGTAGAAGGGAAGATAAGCGAAAATGAATAAAGAAGAAACAATGAAAATTGGAAACAAAATACTTCATATAACTACAGAGATATTTATAGCAGTAATGATAATAGTGTTTCCGTTGCTTGTAGATAGTACGGGCTTTTTTAGAATATTAGAACTTAAATGGTATAGTCATCTTACAATAGTAAGCACATATATTTTTGCTATACTTTCGATTTTAATATATTTCTTTTTGGTGAAAAAAGTTAATTTGTTAAAAGGAAAAAAGTTTACTAAAACTAAATTCTTTATGATAGCGTTTTTAGGAATAAATGCAATATCTACATTTATATCTCCATATTTCAAAACGCATGATTTACTAATAGGATCTGGAAGAGGAGAAGGACTAATAAATATCTTGCTATATACAGTAAGCTTTTTATTTGTAAGCACATTTCTTAAATTTGAGAAGAGGCAAATTAACTATTTTGCAATATCTGCATTAGTATTTAGTACAATATGTGTTACACAATATTTTGGTTTTAATCCATTTAATATGTATCAAGATGGAATAGGAACACATAACGTAAGTTTTATGGGAACAATAGGTAATGTGGATTTTATATCTGCATATTATACAATAGTTTTAACAGTATCTCTTGTAACATACTTGTTTATTTCTGAAAGCAAGTGGCAGAGCTTTCTTAATTTAACAGCTGTAACGATGGGAATATTTATATTCCAAATAATAGATGTGCAAAGCGGGCTTGTGGCATTTATGGCAGTAGCTGCATTGCTTGCACCATATATACTTCTTTCTGGTGAAAGATTTAGCAAAGCTTTGGTTGCTTTGGCGGGCGTTGTAGTAGGATTTTTTGTAGATTTAGTTATTAATCTAAAATATGTGTATGCTACAAAAGAGCTTGTTTTTGATTTTCAATTTAATGAGTTGGCAATCGGAATGATAATATGTATAGCACTGTTATTAATATTAGCTTGGATATTAAAGAAAAAAGATTATTATTTATTGCATCAAAGAAGACGCATAATTATTATATATGGACTTATGATTCTTGCGGTAATAGGTGCTCTGGTAGTACTATATATGAAAGATTTTAACGTAGGTATATTGCATGAAATACATGATATACTACACGGAAATTTCAAAGATGAATATGGAACATATAGAGTGTTTTTGTGGAAAAGAGCTATTAAGTTAGTAGAAGAAGCGCCAGTAATAGGGACAGGAAGTGATACCTTTGCTATTAGGTTTATGAGTAAGTATACACAGGATGTAGCAGCACTTGGTAAGTTAACAATAAATGATACTGCGGCAAATGTATATTTAACAATATTGGTAAATACAGGCGTTGTAGGATTAATAGCATATGTTTGTATAGTATCATCTGTTCTGCTTAAAATGCTAAAGACAGCATTAGTTGGAAAACTAGAAGATAAAATAGTTCATGGAAATACATATTATTATTTAATGGCTATAGCAACATTTGCATATGCTGTACAAGACTTCTTTAATTTGTGGGTTGTTATAGTAACACCGATATATTTTGTTACTATGGCAATGACAGAAAATATAAAGAATAAAGATAATGTTTAAAAGGAAAACAGCACACTTTTTAGTGCGCTGTTTTCTTTTTGTGCCTTAGATTTTAGGCGATTAGGCAAAAGGTTACATGGGTACCATGCCGGGCAACAAAGCATAGAATTCGTCCGAGAAGCCCGAACGGATAAAGTCTTCCTTTCGAGGAATTTCCATAAAGTATTTGGCCGGTGCTCCGTAATGTTTCTTTCCGGTGGCCGTTTTTACGGTGAGAGAACAGTATCTCCAAATGCTATGATTTGCGCGGGGATCCGCGTCAAGAGTGTTGCTTCTGATGAAGTAAACAGGAATGTCGTGCTCGATACATTTGATAGCAAAGTTATAGCTTTGCTTGTCTAAGAATCTTCCGCTTCCCATAAGAAGAATTGCATCGCCTTCTTTAAGATTAGAAATCCGCGGAAGGTTACCGCTGGTCTTTTCCAGAATGTCTACGATTGAATCCGACATGAATTCTCTGTAGTTTCTGACTCGGTTAAAACAAGTTCTGATGAACTCGCTGTCGGAATGAGAGAGTGTGACTAGACCTTTCTCTTGCTTGAGTACGATTACCCGTTTTGCCGGTGCCCCATGAAAGTTGAGTGTTGCTTGGTTTGCCATAATAAAACCTCCTAAAATTTTTAGCATGCGTACGGGCACAACAATACCCTTAAATAACACATGCAGTTGCTATTGTGTTACTCTTTTATTTAACACTCTTATATTATAACATATATAAAAGTTTATGTCAACAAATGAGGCGCAATGCCAATATAAAGGAAGATGTGGCAAAATTGAAATAAAAAGCGAAACTTATTGTTACGCTTTTTATTAATTTACTATTTGTTATTTGGTATTGTTTTTGCAATGAAATCTGTTTCTTGTTTAACAAATTCTATGAATTTATCTGATAAGTCTATATCTAGTTGAGTTCCAGCTGAACGTTTGATTTCTGCTAGAGCATCTTCTAATGTATAACCATCACGATAAACCCTTCTAGAAGTTAATGCATCAAATGTATCGCATATTGAAATCAACTTAACAAGATATGGTATTTCATCGCCCTTTAATTTGTCTGGATAACCTTTTCCGTCAATTCTTTCGTGATGATGTCTAACCAGTGGCAATGCGTCTTTGAATGTTTCAGAAGATGCAAGTATTGTTTCACCAATTACTGGATGAAGTTTAATGATTTCATACTCTTCATCTGTTAATTTACCGTTTTTAAGAAGTACAGCATCTGCAATCCCTATTTTTCCAATATCATGGAAGTTTGCTGCGAGAGATAAAGTTTTCTTATCTTCATCGCTTAAATTTAGATACTCTGCAAATTTATCTGCATATATTGCAACTCTATCACTATGTTCTTTAGTATAGTTGTCTTTGGCATCAACGGCATTCTTAAGTACTGTAGCTATTTCAACACCGAAGTTGTTAATAGTAACAGACATTTGCTTTATTTCATTCATTTGTTCTACATATTTGTATCCACTTTCTATTAATAGAATTAGATCATCAAATCTTGCACCTTTTTCGAAGAAAGCTTGTATGTCTAATGAACGCATAATATCTATCGAAGGAGCTAAGTCCTTGTGTGCAGACATTAATATAATATATATTTCTTTATCAAATTCACGTACGAGTTTAACTATTTCATCACCACGTATCATTGGCATTAGATAGTTTACAACAAGTACATCATGTTTGTTTGTTTTTAATTCCTGTATAGCCGCTATTGGTTCTGTGTATTTAGAAAGACCAATTCCATAGTTTTCTAAAACAATTTCCATAGCTTGCATAAGTCCTATGTCATCATCAATTATTAGGACATTATTCTTTTTAGAGCTCATTTATCTCACCTCGGTATTTAGAGTATATCAAAAAGATAAAAGCATTACAAGTAATTAAGAGGTTATTTTGAATGTTCCAAGCGTAACCGTAAAGTCATTTGGAAATACTGTTATGGATTCTATGGAAAGTTTGCCGGTTAAAAGTAGCAAAATTACAAGCAATTTATTTAAGTCACAACCACCAGAGTTAGAAAAGAAATCGTTAAGTGAAGAACTATTTAAATTAGATAAAAATTCATCCATTTTACCACCTATTAAAATATATTAGAAAGCTTGAGTTTTTATACATCTCATAGTATAATATGGGTGTCGGAGGACCATATGGATAAACAAAAGATATTTTACTATTTTTTAACTGTAATTTTATGTGTTATTGCACTAAATTTAACGTTAAAATTAGTATTTAAAACAGATCAAATAAACCAAGGAAAATTTAGGGTTACAGACGCGGTACTATTAAGTGAAGTGCAACTGACGGATAAAACTAGCACGGAAAAAGGTTGGTGTATAAATGTGTCGCAACGTAATCGTCTAACATTCTTAATTACTCCCATGAGTAGCGCTCAAGTAAAAAGAGTATATATAAATGATCTTAAAGTAAAAGGTGGCCAAGACATTGTTTTTTATATAAAAGATGACGAAACGAGATTAATACTAAATAGTTTTCCACAATCACTAGATGTGGAGCATGTAATAGATGATAATGGTCAAATCAAAATTGATTTAATTGCATTAAATGAGAATGTATTAAAGAATTGGGTCGTTCCAGAACATATAAAAGAAATACGTTGTGATGGTAAGATATTTCAAACAGCGGGGGTATCTCTAAACACAATAAAATTTGATTTAATGTTCAAATTAAATATTGAAGAAGAAAACGGAAAAATTAGCACGTTGGAAGTAGATATGACACTGCCAAACGATAGATTAGAAGAAAATGGAGTAGATGTAATTAAATTACCTACTAACCAATTTAAATTTAAGGTAAATTAATTGTTTGACTTGAAAACAAGTAGCGATTGATGTATAATAACAAAAGTCGCTTAGGCAATAAGAAGTTTATGAACCTTGTCAGGTCCGGAAGGAAGCAGCAATAAGTAAATTCTCTTATGTGCTATAAGCGATTTTTTGTATATATAAGATATAAGGGGTTGAAAAAATGGCATACGTTGCATTATACAGAAGATATAGACCATTAACCTTTGAGGATATGGTAGGACAAGAGCATGTAACAAAGATACTTAAGAATCAATTAAAAACTGGCAAAGTGTCTCATGCATATATATTTAGCGGAACAAGAGGAACAGGTAAAACAACAGCGGCCAAGGTTTTTGCAAGAGCTATTAACTGTTTGAATCCTAGGGATGGAGAACCATGTAATGAATGTGAAGCGTGTAAGAGCATATTAGATGGAACTACACCGGATGTAATAGAAATGGATGCCGCATCAAATAATGGCGTAGATAATATTCGTACAATAAGACAAGAGGTTGCGTATTCCACAACCGGTCTAAAGTATAAAGTGTATATAATAGACGAGGTGCACATGTTATCTGGAGGAGCGTTTAATGCCCTACTTAAAACATTAGAAGAACCACCAGCAAATGTTGTATTCATATTAGCCACAACAGAAGAGCATAAGATATTACCAACAATATTATCTAGATGTGTACGCTTTGAGTTTAGAAAAATTGGAAGAGAAGAGATAACATCAAGATTAAAGTATGTTTTAGATTCGCTAAATGTAGGGTATGAGCAATCAGCATTAGAACGCATTGCGTTTTTAGCAGATGGTGGAATGAGAGATGCATTAAGTATTCTTGAAAGATGCGTTAATGCATCAAGCGGAGATGTAACGCTAGATAAAGTTGAAGAGATAGTTGGAACTGTCCCATCAGAAATAATAGAAGCATTAGTAATTAATCTTTTAGGATACGACATAGTTTCAGCAAACAAAAGTGTAAATAAAATATTAGAAAAAGGAAAAAGCTTACGAAACATAAACGCGGCTGTAATTGAAGAGTTCTTAAATATATTAATTGGACTTTCTGGTGACTGGGATGAAACTATATCAGAAAACGTTAAAACAGCAGCAGAGGGTGTAAGTGTAGCTAGAATAAATCAAATAATAAAACATTTATCTAAATTAGATGAAGATCTTCGTCAATCAACAAATGCTAATTCTTTATTTAAGGCAAAAATGTTAGAATTAGCAACTAAAGTTCCGGTTCTAGATGAAAACATGCTTTTAAATAAAATACAAGAACTAGAAATGAAGCTTGAAGAAGTTCTAAGAAATCCACCAGCGCCTACTAAGGTTACTAGCAAACAAGAAGAAAAAGCTGAAGATAAAAAGGAAGTAGAAGTTAAACAAGAAAACGCTGTGGACAACGTGGAAAAACAAGTTAAAAAAGAAGAAAAAAGTGTAAAACTTGCCGAGGTTAAAGCGGGCAAGAAACAACTTAAAGAATTATCTAAAATAATGCAAAGAGCGTCAGATGAAGATAATTTAAAAGTATTCTCTGCTCTAGCAGGAACAGAAGCTTTTATAGAAGATGATACAGTTACATTCTCAACTAAAAATGGTTTTGCTTACGGAGTGTTAAATAAAGATGCTTCTAAAGACTACTTGAAAACTTTAGTTGAAGATGAAATAGAAAGAGATGTAAATATTCGCATAGAATATATTACAGAGGAGTCAAAGGATGAGAAGTCTTTTGAGCAAATGATGCAAGGTACAGATGTACCATTTCAAGTTATAGATTAGGAGGAAATATATTATGGCAAGATTTGGAGGATTCCCAGGCGGAGGAATGGGAAACATGCAACAAATAATGAAGCAAGCACAAAAAATGCAAGCAGATTTACAAAAGAAACAAGAGGAAGCTGCAAACACTGAGTTTGAAGTATCTGCAGGTGGCGGAGCAGTTGTAGTTAAAGCAACTGGTGCTAAAGAAATAAAAGAAATACTTATTAAAAAAGAAGTAGTAGATCCAGATGATGTAGAAATGCTACAAGATTTAGTGTTAACAGCAGTAAACGAAGCTTTAAGAAAAGCAGACGATATGATGCAAGAAGGATTAGAAGGATTTAATATCCCTGGTTTAATGTGAGGCACAAATGTATTCAGAATCAGTAAAAAAACTAATAGGAGAATTTGAAAAGCTTCCTGGAATAGGACATAAATCCGCAGTACGTTTAGCATTCTATATATTAGAATCAGACGAAACTGCTGCGAAGAATATGGCAGATGCTCTTTTAGAAGCAAAACAAAAAGTAAAGTTTTGTACTAAATGCTTTAACTTAGCAGAGTCAGAGCTTTGTGAAATATGTTCTAATAATAAAAGAGATGAAAGTACAATTTGTGTAGTGGAAAATGTAAAAGACGTTGCTGCGATGGAAAAGACACACGAGTTTAAGGGATTATACCATGTACTTCATGGAGCAATATCTCCGATGAACAATATATCTGCAAACGATATAAAAATAAAAGAATTAGTATCTAGACTATCAGACGATAGAATAAAAGAAGTAATACTTGCAACTAATCCAACAATAGAAGGAGAAGCAACAGCAATGTATATTTCTAGAATCATAAAAACAATACCAGGAGTAAAAGTTTCAAGAATTGCTCACGGTATACCAGTTGGCGGAGATCTAGAATATACAGATGAGATTACTTTAATAAAGGCAATGGAAAATAGAAGGGAAATGTAATATGGATAAATTTAACGAACTTAGAAATAAGTATCCAACATTTGAATATTTGTCTTATGACATAGAAGAAACAGATGACGCAATTAAAGTTACATACAACTTTAATGTGCCGGGTTTAACTACGTTTAATCCGACATGGAAATTTCCAAAAGCTAAAGAAGTTAATCTATCTGCAAACGATAGAAAAATATTAGAAACAGCAATATTTAACTTGGGTATGGTAGAAGTTGTGTCTTACCTTAAAGCAACTTGTTCACCAAACCTAATAGTTAAAGCTGGAGCATTAAATAACGAACAAATAGCTTGGTATAAAAAGCTATATATAAATGGTTTAGGAGAGTTTTTCTATAGAAATGGTTTAGTAGAAGCTATGAACATAGAAACATTCTTAAAGATAGAAGCAGAAGGAAACAGCACAGAACCACTTTTAATAGATGAAACATTAGAAGGTAACTTGGTACCAGTTGGTGGAGGAAAAGACTCTAATTTAACACTAGAAGTGCTTAAAGGTGAAAATAATACTTGTTATATAGTTAACCCTAGAGGAGCATCATATGATTCAGCTAAAATAGCGGGATATGAAGATAACAATATCTACACTCCAAAGAGAACTTTAGATGCAAGATTATTAGAGCTAAATAAACAAGGATTCTTAAATGGCCATACGCCATTTTCTGCAATACTTGCATTTTCATCATATATTTCAGCTATACTTTTAGGTAAGAAATATATAGTGTTATCTAATGAAGCAAGTGCAAACGAAGCTAACGTAGAAGGAACAAACATTAATCATCAATACTCAAAAAGCATAGAATTTGAAAACGATTTTAGGGAATATATATCTAACTTCGTATGCTCAAATGGACCAGAATATTTTAGTTTATTAAGACCACTAAGCGAATGGCAAATAGTTAAGGGCTTTATAAAAGAACCTAAATACTTCAAAGTGTTTAAGAGCTGTAATGTGGGTTCTAAACAAGATATTTGGTGTGAAAACTGTCCTAAGTGTTTATATGTATATATAATGTTGGCAGCATTTTTAGATAAAAAAGATATGGATAAAATCTTTAGTTCTAATATGCTAAACAACAAAGAATTAAAAGATATATTTAACGGTCTAGTTTATCCAGACTATGATAAACCATTTGAATGCGTAGGGACTAAGGAAGAGATAAACTTAAGCCTTGCTATGGTAATAGCAAAACACAAAGAACAAGGTAAAGCGCTTCCAACGTTATTAAAAGATTATGATGCATCAAATGAAAACTTAGCAGAAAATATCAAAACTGCAATATATAGTTGGAATGAGGAAAACAATCTTCCAGAAGAATTTGCAAAGAAATTAAAAGAATATGTGATGTAAAGGAGAATGACCTTGAAAAGTGGAATAATAAATGAGCTATCGGGTAAGAAAGTATTAATACTTGGATTTGGTAGAGAAGGAAAAAGCACATATAATTTCCTGAGAGTAAACAATGTAAATTGTACTATAGGAATAGCAGATAAGAACGATATAACAGATGAAAGTATATTAAAGTCTGGAGTATTGTTCCATACAGGTGAAACATACTTAAATGCAATGAAAGACTATGATGTAATAATAAAGACACCAGGCATTTCATTTAAGGATGTAGATTTAACTGAAATAAAAGAAAAAATAACATCTCAAACAGAGTTGTTCTTAAAATATGCCGGTCATAAAACAATCGGTGTTACTGGAACAAAAGGAAAGAGTACAACATCTTCATTAATATATAATATGCTTGTGCAAAGTCACAAGGTGTTATTAGTAGGAAATATTGGGCTTCCAGCTTTTGAGATGATAGATTCATACGAAGATACAGATTGGTATATCTATGAATTATCTTCACACCAATTAGAATTTGTTAAATCTAGTCCTAAGATATGTGCATTACTTAATATGTTTGAAGAGCACTTAGATCACTATGTATCTTATGAAGCATATAAAGAAGCAAAAAGAAATATATACAAGTACCAAAAAGAAGAGGACTACTATGTATATAACAAGTCTATGGCAGATGTAATTAATGGCGAAAGAGAATTAAAACAAAATCTTGTAGCTGTTAGTACAGAAGACTTTACAAATAATAGCACATATTACTCAGCAAATGAGATAAAAATAAATGTAGATGGAAATACAAGTATTCTAGAAGTACCTAAGAATATGGAACTTAAGGGAATACACAATGTATATAACGCATCTGTTGCAGCTACAATAGCTAAGATAGCAGGAGCATCAGATGAAGATATATTAACTGGAATAGCTACATTTAAAACACTACCACATAGATTACAAGAAATTGGAGTATATGGTGGAGTAACATACATAGACGATTCAATATCTACAATACCAGCAGCTACAATATCTGCAGTAGCAAGCGTGGATAATGTGGATACAATAATAGTTGGAGGAATGGATAGAGGGATAAACTATGAAGAATTAATTGAGTTTATTCACGATGGAAAAGTTCCAAATGTAATCCTTATGTATGATAGTGGAAAACAAATCTTTGAAAAAGTAAAAACAGATACAACTGCAAATGTAATATATGCAGATGATCTTGAAAAAGCAGTTATACTTGCAACTCAAATAACAGCTAAAGGTAAAACATGCATAATGTCTCCTGCAGCTGCAAGTTACGGAGTATTCAAAAACTTTGAAGAAAGAGGAGATAAGTTCAAAGAGTTTGTTATTAAATATACAAGAGAAAACGATTAAAATTAATAAAGGAAGTCGTAGAAATACGACTTCTTTTATATAAGTATTGTAAAAATATGAAATATGTAATAATATAGATACATAAAAGAAAAAGGAGAGAAACAAATGAAAAAGGGTATATCTTTAATAGTTTTAGTAATAACAATAATAGTTATGACAATATTAGCAGCAAGTGTAGTAATAACATTATCTAACACCGGCGTAATAAACAGAGCAAGTCAAGCTGTAGATTTAACGAACGAAAAGCAAGTGCAAGAGTTGGCATCTATGATTTGGATGGAAGAATATATGACTGGTAGTAGAGGAGCGGATTTAATACACAAAGTTATAATTAAATTGTCGCAGAGCAACATAAGAGTTAATGATTGGAATATTAATATAAGTAATGCCGGGATAGGTGTAACAAAGAAAGATGGTAGCCTTAATCTATTAGGCAAGATTCCGGCGGGAGGAAAATACATAACGGCTGATGGCGTGGAATATACATCGGGAGATAATTTTCCTAGTGTAGTGCTATTAGGAGATAAATATGTATATGAAGATTATGAATATGCATATAATATGAAATTGGGTTATTCAAAAGTTTGGATGGAAAACGAGCAACAAAACGGATGGGGAGTTTTGGCAAAAACTAATAAGGAGAGCTATGAACCTATATTGGAATATATAAATGGAAAGCCGGTGACTTGTTTAAGTTATACATTTTATGGAATTTCACAATTGTTGGAAGCCCCAATTATACCATATACTATTACGGATATGGAATATACATTTTGGTATTGCCGTGGTTTGAAAAAAATGCCTAAATTATATCATTGCCTTAATTTAACCAGTCTGATTAGAACGTTTGCGGATTGTGGTTCGCTTGTAGATGTAAGTGATTTTATAATTCCACAAAATGTAGTAGACATTCAATATTTATTTTCGTGGTGTTTAAATCTTAAAAATGCACCAATGATTCCAAAACATATTACTAATATGCAAGGGACATTTTTTAATTGCGGTTCTTTGGAAGGAAAAATTATTCTAGATGCAAATCCGGATAATTATTCAAGTTGTTTTTACAATGTTGATATGAGTAAAATAACATTAAGTGGTGAGTCTACTATTAAAGTAGCAATAGCAGAAACTGGCAGGAATGGTAGTGAAGTAAAAATAAAAGATTAAACCAACAAAACAGCGACTATATATTAGTCGCTGTTTAATATTGTATGCAGAAAATTGCTAAATTCATTAGCTATTCTTTGATGTTTACTTCCGCTTAAGCAGAAGCAGACGGGACAGGTGTTGGTTGCTTTGGAAAGGTTGTCGTTTTCACCTTGAAAGAATCTAATTTTGAAGTAGTTTTCGCCTTTGGTAATTTTGAGCTTGTTGTCTGCTCTATCAATACCGGCTTCGCTACTCCAAGTTAGAGTGCAGTTTTTGAAGTGGACTTCTTTAAAGAGCTTTTCAAAGAAGTCATAAAAGTATGGTGTTTTCTTTGTTATAAGAAAATATGCAGGTTCATAGTTTTGCATAATCCAGTATAAATCTCCTGCAAACCATCCCATTATAAACTTCTTTCCTCTAGATTCTACGGCTACTTGTTTCCGTCCATCAACTGTTTCTTTATAAATATTCATAAAAATCTCCTTTTACATAGCAAATTTGCTTGTATTTACTTTTGTTTTGCATACATTATACACCGTGAAAAGCTAGTAGTAAAGCGATTTTTGTTAAATACTTGTTTTAGAATAACACAATTGTAATATAAATGATAAAAAAATGTCAAAATATTAGTAAAAATGCTTGTAAAATTATAACTTTATGATAAAATTATTGCATAAAGAGGTGTCGATATGGAAAAAAAGATATTGATAGTAGACGACGAACCACCTATTGTAGAGGTTCTTAAATTTAATCTTGAAAAAGATGGCTACAAAACCATAGAAGCATACGATGGTGAGCAAGCTGTTGAGATGGCTCTTACCGCAAAACCGGATTTAATACTTTTAGATGTTATGCTGCCTAAAATGGATGGCCTTACAGTTTGTACAAAGATTAGACAAAAATTAGATTGTCCAATAATTATGCTTACTGCAAAGGACGACGTGGTAGATAAAATACTTGGGCTAGAACTTGGTGCAGATGATTATATGACTAAACCATTTAGCGTAAGAGAACTTGCTGCCCGTATTAAAGCTAATCTAAGAAAACGTACAGTTCCTGAGGAAGCTAAAGAAGACAAAGGTACTAACGAACTTAAACTACAAGATTTAGTATTAGATGACGAAAAATATGTAGTTAATAAGAAAGACAAAATAATAGACTTAACAATGAAAGAATATGAAGTGTTAAAACTATTAGTTACTAATGCAGGTCAAGTCCTAACAAGAGAACAAATAATAAAAAATGTATGGGGCTATGATTATTTTGGAGATGTAAGAAGTGTTGACGTTACAATCAGAAGAATAAGAGAAAAGATTGAAGACAATACAGCAGATCCTAAATACTTAAAAACAAAAAGAGGAAAAGGATATTACGTATAATATAAATATCTTTAATATAAATAAACGAAGCACCGATTGTTGTACAATTGGTGCTGTGTTATATAAAAGGAAAAGAGGATAAACTATGTTTAAAAGCATAAAAACCAGTGCTAAAGTAATGGTACTTGTTTTAGTGATATTAACATTTGTGGTTATAAATATACTTGTAAATTATTCATTTACAGGTAAGATTGGTTTTACCATAAATCTTCCGATAGTAATAACATTTTTCATGATACTACTTTTAAGCATGCTTTTAATGACAGCATTCTATAAAAGTTTACTTACACCTATGAAAAAGTTAGAACGTTCTATGAGGAATTTAAGAGATGGTAAGAATGTAGATAGCAGACATCTTGCAAATGTTACTAAATTAGAAGAAATGCAACAACTAATTAATTCATATAGTGAAATATTAAATAGCTTACTTAAGAATAGATTTGAATTGGATAGCCAAGAAAGTAAAACTTCGGTTATACTAAACAGAATGGATGATGGTGTTATAGCTTTCTCAATGCAAAAGCAAATAATACACATAAATGGTGCTGCTAAAGCTTTTGCAGATATAAGTGATGCAGATGACACTTATGAAAAAGTAATGAAAAAACTCAAACTTAAAGTGGATTTTGATAAAGTGCTTTACCTATCTAATTATAAAAACCTAGAAGAAAAAGTTGAAGTGAATGATAATGTATTAAGTGTGGTTTTAGTTCCATATCATAACGAAAAGTTACTTCCTATGGGTGTTATAGCAATACTTAAGAATATCACTGAGAATGAAAAGTTAAACAACATGAGAAAAGAATTTGTTGCAAACGTTTCACACGAATTAAAAACACCACTTTGTTCAATAAAAGGTTATTCTGAAACAATGATGGATAGAGAACTTGAACCAGAAGAAATAAAGAAGTTTGCTAAAGTTATTAATGATGAGGCAAATAGAATGGATAGAATAGTTGCAGATTTACTACAACTTTCTAGGTTCGATTACAAAAAGAATGTTTGGGATAGAGTAAAACTTAATATAGATGACCTTGCAAAACAAGTTGTAGAAAATCTACAATATGTTGCAAAAGAAAAGAAACACAACCTAAAATGTGTTGTTAATATGATACCAGGACCA
>JAFXEC010000012.1 GCA_017521005.1 Clostridia bacterium
ATAGCAACAAGTTCTTTTGTTGGTTTAGCAGTATTTATTGCTCCATAAACTAATTCTATTTCTTGTGCTTTTGCTTCAGCTATTTTCTTTATTGCTGCTGAAGTACCTTCGGCTTCTAACATTCTAGCTTCTCTTAAACCTTGTGCGCGTCTAATACTAGCTTCTTTTTCAGCCTCAGCTTCTAGTATTTGTGCTTCTTTTTGTCCTTCAGCGTGAGTTATAGCTGCTTGACGGCTACCCTCAGCTTCTAGTATTAATGCTCTTTTATTTCTTTCAGCATTCATTTGTTTTTCCATGGCATCACGAACATCCTTTGGAGGAGTGATGTCTTTGATTTCAACTCTATCTACTTTACAACCCCATCTATCTGTTGCTTCATCTAGAACTTGACGAAGTTGAGCGTTTATTAAATCTCTTGAACTAAATGTACTATCTAGATCCATTTTACCAACAATATCTCTTATTGTTGTAATTGCTAAGTATTGAATACCTTTTCCAAGGTTTTCAATTTCATAAACAGATTTTACTGGATCCATTATTTGAAAGAACACAACTGTATCTATTGTAATAGTTACGTTATCTTTTGTGATAACTTGTTGTGGTGGAACATCCATTGTTTGTTGTTTCATATTAACGATAGCTCTTACTCTATCTACAAAAGGGAAGATGAAGTTAAGACCGGCTGATGCAACTTTATGAAATTTACCAACTCTCTCTATAACATATACTTCCGCTTGTCTTACTACTTTAATAGAAAATGCTACTATTACCATAAGTAGTAAAAAGGCTCCTAAAACATACCACATAAAAATACCCTCCTTTATTCAGTATATTCTTTAATTACTAGTTTTACGCCGTCAATTGAATCTACTACAACAGTTTCATCTACTTTGAAAGTTTTCTTTTCTCTACATATTGCAGACCAAATTTCACCTTGAACTTTAATTTGCCCCATATTATCTGGGCCAACTATTTCTTTTAATACAATACCAGTTTTACCTATTAAACTATCTGAGTTAGTAGGTAAATCTTTGGTCTTAAATAGTTTTGCAAATACAGGCCTCAAAAATATGACAAGTAATGTTGTTGAAACTATGAACACTCCAATTTGTACTGGGATAGAATCACAAAACAAACTAACAAGGAATGTTAAGAAAGCTCCAACACCTGGGAAAAAGAATAAGAATCCCACTGTTAGTATTTCAATTATAAGGCACAAAGCACATAATAATAGCCAAATGGCAGTAGGTGACATATATAATCCCTCCTTTATTATGTATTACCCTATATGTCCATATTATATAGTATAAAAATAAAAAAATAAATAGTTTTTTAAATATATTGTATATTTGTAAAATTAAATGTATAATTTGGTTATGAAAAATAGGGTAATAGATAAAATAAATAATAGTTATATATATGTAGTAATACTTGCAATATATGTCGTGATAACACTAGGAATATCTGTATCACTTACAAATTCTAATCATAAAGATATGCCTCTAGTGTTTAATGGCCATATGTTATATTTACCAAACGGCATTAAAGATATAGCAGGAACAAGATATATCACAAGAGAAGATATAGAGGAAAACTTTTCTGACCGTGTTTTTTATGATAAGATTTCTAGGACATTAATAATAACTACATGGGATGAAAAGACTAAAATAAAAAAAGGTGATGAAGGTACAGCAGAATACGAAACAGAGACTGTATATAGCACAAAAACTTTAGCAGAAAAATTAGGATATGGTTATGTTGAAGATTCAAAAACAAATAAGACACATATATATAGTTATACAGAACAAAATATTAAGATAAAGAAGAATAGAGTAGAAGTATATGGCTTAAATAACAAATCTGTTGTTGGCGTTGTGGAAAACAACGACAAAATAACATTGCTTGAAACAGAAGCTGTGTATAAAGATAACAAAGACAAGTTTTTAACAGTAAAAGTAACAAAAAAAGATGGCGAAACATATTTAGCTAGAATTAAAAAAGATAGTGTAGAATATGTTCAAAAAGTTAAAGAAGTTGGTATGGCTGACGAAGACAGAATAGTAATGACACATGTTGAAAATAAAGTGGCAAGTACAACAGATTTAGCAAAGGTAACTGCACTTTCATTTGAAATGTTACAACTTACATCTGCTAACAAGGTAGAGATAAAAGAATATACATTGCCAACAACTAAAGATATAGAAATATATGCAGTAATAGACAATGGGTACAAATCTGCAGGATTTGATACAAATATAATTACAGATTTAGTACATAGCGATAAAAATAAAGAAGCTGTTGCAATGGCAATAAGAGATTTTGTAGTAAAAAATAAGCTTGCAGGAATTGTAATAGACTTTAAGAAATTTAAATTATCAGATAAGGATTTATTAGAACAATATATAAAAGAACTTGCAGTGTTAATGCATGCAAATAACAAGAAGTTAATAATTAAAACACAAACACTTGAGGCCTATGATATTAAAGATATAATAGATATCGTAGACTATGTAATAGTACAAGCATATGGAACAAGAACAGTTGCTTCTAAAACAGCAGGTTCGCATTCAACAATTGCCTATGTAAGAGAATCAATGAAAGCAATTTTTGATAACAAATTTAATCAAAGAAAGTTTATATTAGAAATACCAACATACTCAATTTTATGGACAGAAAGAGGCGGAACTATAATAAATGCAGAAGAATATTCAATGCAAGCGGCAAATGAATATTTGAAAGAAAACAATATAAAACCAGAATATAATGAAGCTTCTGGTCAAAACTATGTAAGTTATACTAAAGGAATAGTTACATATAAAATGTGGTTGGAAGATGAACTTAGTATAGGAAAGAAGATGGGTATGGCATATTACCAAGAATTAGCTGGAATATGTATATACAAAAGTGGAGAAGAATTAAAAAGCGTATATAGCATAACTATAGAATAGAGGAGGATATATGAAAAAAAGAGGTGTTACTCTAATTACATTAAGCATAATAGTTGCTGTAATGGCAATTCTTGCAGCGGTAACAGTTAATATAGGAACTGATATACATGTAGGAGCGCAAAAAGCAAGATTTCAAGCAGAAATAGATCAAATAGAAATTCTTACAAGCAATTATATAAGAAGAAATTCTGGAAATGACTTTACACCATATACATGGAATATTGCATCTCTTGTTGGATATGACGAAACACAATTTGAAGGCGAGACAATAACAAGCGGCAACATTAATGTATATGTAGTAGATTTAACTAAGATAGACGCAGAAGAAACAAATGATGGTCTCTTAGAAAAAGGCGCAAATGATAGATATTTGTATTCTGAACAAACAGGACATGTATATTATGAAAAAGGTAAAACTTTTGGAAATAAAGTATACTACAGAGTTACAGAATTAGAGGAGTAGATGAAAATGAGATTAAAAAAAGGAATAACAATGGCCATGCTTGCTGTTATGATTGCGGTATTAGGAATACTTGCAACGGTAACGGTAACATCCATATCTAATAGTTATACAAACTCTAAATTGGCTATTTGGACAGCAGAAATTAGTGTTGTACAAGATTTAGTAAAAGAAAAGAGAGAGAATTTATCAAATATTCTAATGGATGAAATAACATTTGATGTTTCTAATATATCTCAAGCTGTTTTAACAGAACAATTTTCTGGTGAAACAATAACTTCTAATAAAATTAAACTAAAAGAAGTAAATCTTGCAGCAATAGATGTAGACAATGCGATATATGGAGTTCATAAAGAAAAACTAGATGTATATGCATATTCTGAACTAACAGGTAAGGTATATTATCTAAAAGGGTTTGATGCAAGGATAAAAGAATATTATACTTTAACAGAAGAATTAAAAAACAAATATGGAGATAATTTAACAGTATCTAATTTATCTGTGATATCTTTTGAACAAAGTGAAATAGAACCAACAATGAATCCGGTTAAAGTTACAGTAAAGGTGCCTAAAGCATACACTTCTGTAAGTATAGTGACAACTAATTCAAGTATAACAATCGGTTCAAGAGTAACTGAAACAGATAAGTACACATATTTAGTAAATAATAATGGGATAACAGGAAATTATACTATAGTAGTAAAATATACTGATGGTGGAATTGAAAAAACAGTATCTCACAAGGTAACTAATGCAATATCTACAATAGGTGCTCTAGTTACTAATGCGCTGGACTACGGTAAAACAGTAGATTATGTATCAGATAATGGAGTTACAAAATGGAATGTTTTGTATGAAGATAC